>JBDSRR010000196.1:0-13168 GCA_039929185.1 Actinomycetota bacterium | reverse complement strand
GTGGAACTGAGCCCCCTGCTGGTGGAACTGAGCCCCCTGCTGGTGGAACTGAGCCCCCTGCTGGTGGAACTGAGCCTCCTGCTGGTGGAACTGAGCCTCCTGCTGGTGGAACTGAGCCTCCTGCTGGTGGAACTGAGCCCCCTGCTGGTGGAACTGTTACTACTCTTGCGCCGATAGGATCAGGGACAACTTCACCCGTCGCACCTGCAGCTGAAACTACTACCTCAACATCGGCCGCAGTGTCAGTGCTGGGCATAGCGTTCAACAGAGCACCTTCGATCACGACTGACACTTTGGCTTCAACCCAAGTGCAGCAAGTGCAAGTGAAGGGCATCAAGTTGGCACGTACGGGAAGTCACACTTCTGCACTCTTCCTGGCCGCAATGCTTCTGCTCCTACTTGGTCTCAGTTTCGAAACCATCAGCCGTCCCAAGAAGCAGCAGCGGTGGGTTCCTCGCCACAGCGTCACCGTCGAGCGAGCCTGGCAGTGGTAAGCAGCGAGCAACTACAAGCGGTGGAGGTGGGATTTGAACCCACGGAGCCCGTGAAGGCTCACGCGCTTTCGAGGCGCGCCCGTTCGGCCGCTTCGGTACTCCACCTCGATCATTATAAGCAGGGTCAGTGCGTCCTTAAGTCTTCAAAGAATCCCTGGAGTAACTCGGCCGAACTTTGCTGAAGTACTCCTGAGGTAACTTCGCAACTGTGATTCAAGCGGGGGTCCTGCAAGATGTTGTAAAGAGAATGGGCGGCCCCGGCCCTTAGGTCGGGGGCCCCGTAGACAACACGACGAACCCTCGCGGCAACTAAAGCGCCAGCACACATGGCGCAAGGTTCGATAGTTACGTAGACGGTGATCTCAGCAAGTCGCCAGGAAGACTCCAACCTAGCAACACGTTGCAGGAGCAAGATCTCAGCGTGAGCAGTTGGATCCTTGAGCAGCTCTCGCTCATTGTGCGAACCCGCAAGAACCTGCCCATCCTTGACCGCCACCGCCCCTATCGGAACATCGCCGTGGTCGAGCGCGAGCCTTGCTTGATCAAGCGCCGCCCGCATAAACCCCTCGTCACGGGTGTCCATCATGGGCTGATTGTCGCATGCATTATCCTTGGCCAGTGTCCTCGATTCATGTCGGCGTTTGAGCACGGATCCGGTTCCGGTTAGCCGGCGACCCGACCGCACCACCCTTCTGGCGTTCTTCGGCACCGTACTTATAGGCGGAACGAATTTCATCGCAGTTAAGTTCTCCAATGTCGAGCTCGACCCTCTTTACGGAGCGGCAGTAAGGTTCGCTGGCGCGTGCGCGATCCTGTTTGTGATCGCTCGGCTTCGTCGATATGCGCTTCCACGTGGCAAGGCTCTCATCGGATCTTCCATCTATGGTGTTTTGAACTTTGGGATCGGGTACGCCCTGTTGTACATCGCCCTTCTGCGTCTGGGGGCCGGCACAGCTTCGGTGATCATGGCAACGGTTCCTTTGATAACCCTTACCTTGGCGGTCATTCATGGGCAGGAAAGGTTCACGGCAAGGGGTATCGTCGGCGGCCTCCTCGCTGTCTGCGGTATCGCTGTGATATCGATCCACTCGATAGGCAGCGAACTGCCGTTGACATATGTTCTGGTTGCTCTTGGCGGGGCGTTTGCGGTTTCCGAGTCAAGCGTGTTGCTTAAGAGTTTCCCCAAAAGCCATCCCATCACCACCAATGCCATAGGAATGGCCTCTGGGGCGACGTTTCTGACGCTTGCCTCTTTGATCGGTCGTGAAACGTGGGTGATTCCTACGCTGCCCAAAACATGGTTAGTCCTTGTTTGGCTTGTCTTAGTCGGGTCGGTGGGTCTGTTCACGCTTTTTGTGTACGTGATCGGTCGCTGGACCGCATCTGCGTCCGTATATGCGCTGACGTTGATGCCAGTCGTAGCGATAACTCTGGGGGTGATTCTCGCGAACGAAACGGTCACTCCGAAAATTCTCGCTGGCGGAGCGCTCGTCATCTGTGGCGTATACGTGGGGGCCCTTTCGCAAACGCGAAAGAAACCAGCCTAGGGACCAGATGCTTTATCTAGAAATAATGAAGCGTGGTTTCCGTCGTTACGCAACTTACCGCGGCGCCACCATCGGAGGGCTATTCACTAACGTTATTTTCGGCTTCATGAGGTCCTACATCCTGCTCATAGTTTTGAGGGCCGCTGGCACGATAGGCGGATACGACTTGAAGGACACGCTTACATATGTATGGCTAACGCAAGGTCTCATCATGACCGTTTACATGTGGGGATGGTTCGAGATTGCGCTGCGGATCAGAAGCGGAGATGTGATAACAGACCTATACCGACCCCTCGATTACCAGAACTACTGGCTCGCAGAAGATCTTGGGCGAGCGGCCTACCACGCGATCTTCAGAGGTATACCGCCCTTCCTCGTAGGTGCCGCCTTTTTCGATCTGCGCGTCCCCGAACACCCTGCTACTTGGCTCGCGTTCTTACTGAGCCTTCTACTAGCCGTGTGCACCAGTTTCGCGATCAGATTCTTGATCAATCTTGCCGCCTTCTGGCTTGTGGACTATCGAGGAGTAGCAGTAACTGTCGGGATCATCTGGAACATGTTGTCGGGATTCATAATCCCGCTCACCCTTTTTCCTGGATCTTTGCGAGCCGTCGCCAACGTGCTCCCGTTCGCGATGGTCATTCAGGTACCAATAGACATCTTCTTAGAAAAATACTCTGGTATGGCTCTGGTTTGGGTGCTTACCCTTCAACTCGGCTGGGCGTTGGGGCTGCTGCTCGTCGGCAGAGCCCTCCTTAACGTTGCTGTAAAGAGACTCGTGGTCCAAGGTGGTTGAAGCCCTTACGATCTATCGCAAACTGATAACCGCACGCGCACGGGCGCAACTGCAATACCGAACGTCTTTCGTTCTCGACTTGATCGGTGCTTTCTTCGTCGCGTTTACGGACTTCCTCGCCATACTCATCATCTTTAGACACATACCTTCGATGGGAGGCTGGACGGTAGCGCAGGTGGCTTTTCTTTACGGCACTTCCTGCTTGGCATTCGCCTTTACCGATCTTGTCCTTGGTCATCTCGATTCATTCCCCACGCTGATAAGAGAAGGCAGTTTCGATGTCATCTTGGTTCGCCCACTTGGTTCGTTGTTCCAGGTCATATCCGGAGACATCGCTCTGCGCAGGATCGGTAAGGCTCTGCAAGCTGTGCTTGTCCTGTCTTTCGCCGTCTCTCGCCTCGACATCGCGTGGTCGCCGCTCAAGTTGGGCATGCTATTGGTAAGCATCGCGTCGGGCGTGATCATCTTCAGCGCTGTTTGGATCATCGGAGCTGCGGTGGTCTTCTGGACGGTAGACACTTTCGAGGTGACGAACGCATTCACTTATGGGGGAAGTTTTCTGACGCAGTATCCGATCAACATCTATGGAACTTGGGTGCGAAGGTTCCTTGCCTTCATAGTTCCCATGGCCTTCGTCAGCTACTTTCCTGCCCTCTATATCTTGGACAAAGCTGACCCACTGGGGCTTCCCTCGTTTCTCATGTTCATGAGCGCTCCCGTGGCAGTCTTGTCGGCACTCATCGCGGGCGCAGTGTGGCGCTTCGCGGTTCGCCACTACACGAGCACAGGGAGTTAACGTGGGAATCATTGATCTCGAAGACATCACGAAGACTTTTGTTCTGCGTAAACGTAAGGGCAGGATGACTCGACAAAAGGTTGATGTGCGCGCTGTTGACGAAATAACTTTTTCGATCGAGGCAGGGTCGCTCGTTGGCTACATAGGTCCAAACGGTGCTGGCAAGTCAACAACTATCAAGATGCTTACGGGCGTTTTGATGCCAACCTCCGGGCGCGTAAGGGTTGACGGCCTTGACCCAACGCGTCAAAGACGCGAACTTGCTCGTCGCATCGGCGTGGTTTTTGGCCAGCGATCACAGCTGTGGTGGGATCTGCCTCTTTCAGATTCATTCGACCTGCTGAGGCACATCTACCGGATCCCGCTAACACGGTTCAGATCGAACTTCGATCGATTCGTTGAGATGCTTTCGCTAGAAAACTTTCTTGCAACGCCCGTTCGACAACTGAGTCTGGGCCAAAGGATGCGAGGCGAATTGACAGCCGCGCTTCTGCACGATCCGAAGATCGTGTTCCTAGATGAACCGACGATCGGACTCGACATAGTGGCGAAAGCAAAGGTGAGAGATTTCCTGTCTCGCGTGAATCATGAGCATGGTGTCACCGTGCTTTTGACTACGCACGACCTTTCAGATATCGAGAGGCTGTGCTCAAGGATGTTGATCATCGACGGCGGACGTGTCATCTACGACGGTGATGTCGAGGCGATCAAGGACCGGTACGGACATGAACGAACGATGATCGTCGACCTCGAGATCGAAACTGAACCCATCCAAGTTGAAGGAGCGCGCGTTGTTCGCGTTGAAGGCCCCCGTCAGTGGTTGCGTTTTAGAAGACAAGACATCTCTGCCGCAGACTTGGCCGCGGCGGTGGCATCGAAGGCACGGTTGATCGACCTGTCGATCGAGGAGCCCGACATCGAAGACATAGTGACACGCATATACCTAGAGTCGAGCACAAAGGGCGAGTTAGGTCCCGACCCCGGACCTTGATCAGAAGGGTGTATAGTTAGACGTATGCCACGCATGCAAGTCTACTTGCCCGAGGATCTGTATCGGGAACTGAAAATGCGGAAGCTCCCGGCCTCGGAGTTACTGCAGGAGGCCGTGCGCGTTGAACTGCGACGGCAAGTCTTGATGGCCGAGACAGATCGGTATCTCTCCGAACTGGTCTCTGAGGTTGGCGAGCCATCGGAAGACCAACTGGCGGATGCCGAAGTTGCCGCTCGAAAGATTCGTCGGCGACCTGCACAACGAGCCAGCTGAACCACCGAGGTGCTTCTTCTCGATTCATCTGCGGTAAGCCGGCTATCTGAGCGGACCCAAAGCGCAGCGGCATTCATCATCGCCCTACGACGGGAGGGGCTTTGGCCACCCATCGTCCCAACCTGCGTTCTGGTGGAATGTCTAACCGGCGACTCGCGGCGCGATGCCGTCACAGATCGATTCTTGAAAACTTGCGACATCACCGAAGCGATCCCGGAGATCCTGGCTCGACGAGCGGCGCGTCTTCGAACCTTAGCTACAAGAGGGTCTGCTGTCGACTCGATCCTAGTAGCAGCTGCAGAACCAGGAGGAATCGTGGTTACATCCGATGTTCGAAATCTCCGGGCGTTGGCTACGCACGCACGAGGGGTGAAGATTGACCGTGTCTAGCACGGGTTGCTATTTGGACCGGACGAGGATCCTACTAGCCGAACTCTTATCAATCTGATAATCTGATTTACGTGAAAGACATCACGGCCACTGACGCCGCCCGCAACTTTTCTGATCTGCTAGACGCCGTTGAACACCGAAACGAGTCTTTTGTGGTCCGAAGGGGCGGAAAGCCCATCGCCCGCATCAGCCCGGCCATTCATTCGAGCGGAGGAGCTGTCAAGAAGCTCTTGCGAGAGTTTCCTCCTGATAAGAATTGGGCGAAGGATCTGGCCAACGTTCGCGCCGAATTGACATCGGAGGAACGGCCCTGGAACGCCTGATCCTAGACACTACGGTCTTCATTGCATCCGAACGCGGGCATTGGGAGTTGGATGAGGTTATCCAGGATGACGATGACGTCGCGATCGCCGCAGTCACGGCGGCCGAGCTTCTGGTTGGAGTCGAGCTCGCTCATTCGCGACACCGGTCGCACCGGTCAAAGTTCGTCCACGCGGTTCTGGAGTCCTTCCACATTGAAGCATACGACCTTCGTGTTGCCCGGGTGCATGCTCGGTTGCTTGGGCATGTCCGAAGAAGCGGGCGCACCAGGGGAGCTCATGATCTGATCATCGCGGCGACTGCCGCGAGCCTGGGAAGAGTCGTAATAACCGCGGACTCCGAAGGATTCGATGATTTGCCAGAAGTTGCTGTACGGAGACTTCCGCCGAGTTCGAGTAAGCGCGATTAGGCTCCCAATTTGTGCGCCCTGAGGGATTCGAACCCCCGACCTCCCGGTCCGTAGCCGGACGCTCTAATCCACTGAGCTAAGGGCGCATAGGTAAAACGCGGAGGCAGCGCGATTCGAACGCGCGAGGGGCTTGCACCCCAACGGGATTAGCAATCCCGCGCCATAGACCGGACTAGGCGATGCCTCCAGATAGATACTACCGACAAAGTTCAACACTCGGTGACAGCACGAGCCTAGAATGGGTAACGTCAATCTATTCAACCTCACGATGGGATAAACATTGCCGCAATCGGAGCCGGGATCTGCACCTGCCGAAATCGACGTTGAAACAAAAAGACGCATCAAAGTATTGGTCGTTGACGACCACCACATGGTCGCCGAAGTTCTAACTTCGGCTCTCAGGGAAGAACCAGAACTTGATGTTGTGGGCATGGCGCACACAGTTGCCGAAGCCCTCGGAGCGGCGCGACGTTTCGAACCAGACGTTGTTTTGATGGACTATCGTCTGCCCGACGGTGACGGCGCAACGGCAACGGCCCAGCTAAGGGCCATACGACCACAAACGCGGGTTGTCATCCTCACGGCGTTCGCCGATGAGGGTTCACTTGTTTCGGCGCTCGAGGCCGGGTGTTCGGGCTTCATCACCAAAGACAAAGCCTTCAGGGAAGTCGTATCTGCGGTTCGAGCGGCCCACGAGGGCGAGGCCCTTATCTCGCAAGAGTTGCTCGTTCGGTTACTTCCAAAGATTCAACGACGCTCTTTAGGCCTCGGCTCAAACCTGACTGCGCGAGAAAATGAGATCCTGCGATTGCTTGCGGATGGTGTTTCAAACGCGTCGATCGCGGAGCGACTTACCCTAAGCCTTAACACCGTTCGCAATCACGTTCAAAGCATCATCACGAAACTCGGTGCTCACTCGAAGCTGGAGGCGGTCGCCAACGCTGCTAAAGAGGGGATACTTCCCTAGGTAACAGCCACCAGGTAACAGCCACCAGGTAACAGCCACCGCTTGGGCGACTCTCCTTGGAAGGGGGGGATTCCACCGGAGAGCCGCCAGCAGTTCGGGCTCTGGCTCAGAGCCTCACGTACATTGCATCTTCATTATCGGAACTCTAAAGGTGGACAAACAGTCGCGAATACCTCAAATATTCAGTAGTTCAAACGCGCTAGTTGGGACCAACAAGCACTACCACGTCCGCCGTTGACCTGAACCCAGCCGGAAGCAGTGAAGCGGGACTGGTGGGCTCTACCACTGATGCAACGTCGTCCCCATCCGTGATTCCGATCGGTAATGAACGGTCATAGACTTGGTCAGTTGTTCCGCGGAAGGGCAGCATTGCGGTACGGCCCTGTCCATAAGTCCGACCAGAAGCACGTCGTCTTGCGGAGAGTGAGGGATTTGAACCCCCGGTCCCTTGCAGGACATCGGTTTTCAAGACCGACGCATTCGGCCGCTCTGCCAACTCTCCTTAACAGATGTTAGATGGTTTCGAAGCCGGCATACGGCTTCAGGGCCTCGGGTATCTCGATCGAGCCATCCGCCCGTTGATGGTTAGACAAGATTGCAACTATCGCACGCTGAACAGCGACCGCCGTACCGTTAAGGGTATGGACGAGCTCGGTCTCTTTGGATGTCTTCGTCCTGATCCCTAACCGCCTCGACTGATAGTCGGTGCAGTTCGAACATGAAGTCACTTCAAGCCACCGCTGTTCCCCCGGCAGCCAAGCTTCCAGATCGAATTTGCGATAGGCGGGTCCTCCCAGTTCTTGCGCAGCTATCTCAACGACGCGATAGGGAATCTCAAGGGCCTGGAAGATCTCTTCTTCAATCGAAAGGATGCGCTCATGCTGCTCGGATGATTGTGTCGCATCGCAAAAAACAAACATCTCAACCTTTTCGAATTGATGCAGGCGGATTATTCCGTGGGTGTCCTTGCCGTACGTTCCAGCTTCGCGCCTGAAGCAGCTCGAAAAACCAGCGTAAGACAGTGGCAACGTGTTTGAATCGAGAATCTCGTCGGTGTGCATCGAGGCTAACGGGACTTCAGATGTGCCAGCCAGATAAAGATCGTCCGTCGCAGTTTTATAGGTTTCAGCCTCGTCCGTTGGGAAGAATCCCGTGCCGAACATGGCTCGCTCGTGCACCAACACAGGGACGATGACGGGTTCAAAACCATGGGCCATAACTCGATCTATGGCGAAACGCACCAACGCAAACTCTAGTAACGCACCTTTGCCCTTCAAGAAAGCGAATCTGGAGCCTGAAACTTTTGCGGCGCGCTTTGTATCGATGATGCCGAGCTCTTCGCCGATCTGATCGTGTGAACGAAGTGCGAAATCGGATTCCGGTCGGGCTCCCACCTCGCGATGAACCACATCTTGGCCGCCTGCGGGAGTCGAAGGGTGAACTAGATTTGGAACCGCGCCAAGCACTCGGTCGAGTTCTTCCTTCTTCTTGGTCAGATCCTCTTCGAGTCCTTTGGATCGCTCCCCTGCAGAGCGTGCTCTGGATAAAGCGTCCGGGCGCTCAGCATCGTTTGCCCTGGAAACCGCCTTGTTCGCATCGTTTCGCTCGGCCCTAACCTGCTCGACATCAGCCAATACCTCGCGGTAGCGGGAATCGAGTTTAACCAAGGCGTCGATATCAACTTTCGCGCCACGCTTCCGCATCGATTCAGTGAACAACTCTGGATCTTGCCGTAGAGCTTTAAGGTCGATCATCGACGCACTCGCGTGGTGCGCCCAAGAGCCTCGGAGATCGCCTGTTGCTCTTCCTGAGACAAGCTGTAATCCGAGACACCGCCCCTTAAAGCCTTGGCATAAGAACGAGAATCGGTACGGGCGTTGATCGAGGTGATTACGACCCCGTTAGCATGGTCATCCAACAAGGCGACCGAGAAACTCATCTTTCCGCCCATATCTTCGAATGCGTCGAACCGAACAAGGCCTAGATTACGAGCCGACCTGCCGATCAGAGCGAACAACTCTTCCTGACGCACATTCAGTTCATTCAATTCGCCATCGAGACGCTGCACTTCTGCAACGTAGGTAGACACTGCCTCAACAAGAGTCTTACCCTCATAGGTACCCTGGAGCATCAACAGGGCTCTTCGCGCTGAAGTCATCCGCCTATGGGCGGTTAGAGCGAAGAAGAGACCTGCCGCCCCCAACACCAGGGCGACGCTCGATAACAAAGTAGGACTCATAGGGACACACTAGGATACTTCAGAGAAAGGAAGGGTTCGACAGCCGATGGACGACAAAGCACTGAGCGACCTGCTCAACAGAGTTGCAGCAGGAACTATCGACCACGATCAGGCTATGGAGCTCTTGCGAACCTTGCCCTATGCAGACATGGGTTTCGCTCGGATCGACCACCACCGTGAACTTCGAACGGGGTTCGCCGAGGCCATCTATTCGCCGGGAAAGTCTCCCGATCAAATGGCAAAGATCGCACTCGAACTGTTCGGTCACTCGTCGGGTGCTGTGGTCGCGACACGCGCCACCAAAGAGCAGTTCGAAGCGATCCAGCAAACGGTCCCCGGCGCAAGCTTCAACGAAGTCGCTGGCCTTGTGGTCATCCGGCAGGCCGCGGTCGCTTCATCGCACCTGGTATCGGTCGTGTCGGCTGGTACTGCCGATCAGGTTCCCGCCACCGAATGCGTCGCAACACTTGAAGCCTTGGGGATAAAAACCGAAGCGATGGCAGACCTCGGTGTAGCGGGCATCCACCGCATCCTCGACAAGGTCCCATCACTGCGGCTTGCAGATGTGGTCGTCGTGGTAGCCGGAATGGAGGGGGCCCTTGCAAGCGTGGTTGCAGGTCTTGTATCCGTACCTGTCGTAGCAGTTCCGACTTCAGCCGGTTACGGCGCCGGAGTGGGGGGCATCACGCCGTTGTTGGCGATGCTGAACTCATGCGCCCCCGGCGTGGCAGTGGTGAACATCGACAATGGCTACGGAGCAGCGATGTTTGCTGCAACGATCTTGCGGAACAAGACATGATCGGCTACCTCGACTGCTTCGCAGGCGCATCCGGAGACATGATCCTGGGCGCGTTGGTGGATGCTGGCGCCGGCCTTGAGGCGATCAACGGCAGACTAGCCAAGCTCGAAGGAGACATCGTTGTAGCCGCTAGCGAAGTCTCGAAAAACGGCATACGTGCTACCAAGATCGAGGTTTTGGGTACGGTCGCCATGCGAACCTACGGCGACGCAGCCCATCTTCTGAAAGACGACCCGAGGGCCCTGTCTGTCGTCACTTTATTAGCGGAGGCAGAAGCCAAAGTGCACGGAGTGGCGATCAAGGATGTGCATTTTCATGAGATCAGCTTGGTAGATACCATCGGCGACATCGTTGGCATCTGCGCAGCGTTGGACGACTTAGATATCGATGAGCTGTTTGTCTCTATCGTGCGAACAGGCCATGGGATGGTCCAAACACAGCATGGCTACCTACCCGTACCCGCACCAGCAACTGCGGAGCTTTTGCGCGGCTTCGTGGTTGAACAGGGCGACGTCGCTTCGGAATTAGTTACACCAACTGGTGCAGCGATCATCGCAGCGTTCGCAACCTCGGTAGCCTCGATGCCGCCGATGAAGATTGAAACAGTCGGATACGGTGCTGGCACGAAGGATCTAGACATACCCAACGTTGTGCGGCTCGTACTCGGGCAAAGCACATACAACCCGATGACTCAGCGCCAAGACTTGCAGATCGAGGCCAACATCGATGACATGAACCCGGAGTTGTACGAATACATCTTCGACCGACTCCTAGACGCCGGCGCGTTGGATGTATGGGTAACACCGACCATAGGAAAACGTGGGCGTCCAAGCCAAACCTTGGCGGTGATCGCGCCTATCTCAGCAGAGCCAACGGTGCGCGAAGTACTCATCGCAGAAACATCAACCCTCGGCATACGCACGACTGCGGTAAATCGGTGGATGTTAGAAAGAGACTGGGAAACCGTAGACGTGCTGGGACATCCCATCCGCATAAAGATCGGCCGACATGAAGGCAGAGTCACGAACGTCGCCCCAGAGTACGCCGATTGCGCAGAAGTCGCACAAAAAACAGCAACGCCTTTGAAGGAAGTTTTTCGCCTAGCGTTATTGAACTACGGGTCCACTTCGTAGATCACTAGGACCCTTGCATCCCCCGATTGGATGACCATGAACTCCTTAAGTGGCCAGGTAATTTGCCCGATTACCAAACCAACGTCCAGCAGAAGGAGTCAGTCATGGGAAAAGACATTATCGGCACTCACTCGCGAAGCTCCAAGGTGAGCCTCAAGAGGTGCCTCAAAGCGGGTCTACTTTCGGCCGCCTTGCTAGCGTCGGTCACAGGATTAGCAGAAGCAGCGAGGTCTTCCGCGACCTTGACCGTTCCCAACGGTGTCTACGCTGGCTCAGCTACAGCCACCATCGCCAGCACGGGCATCACTTCATCGGTCAGTCCAGTTTACATCTCGGCGCAGTGCTTCCAGAACGGTCTCCGTGTGTTCGCAACGACTTGGCTACAGGCCAATTCGAGCGGTCAGGCGACGTTCGAGCTTGGTCCCACAGCTAACTGGACGGGCGGCTCGGCCGACTGTTCCGCCTCAGCGGTCCAGGAGCAGAACGGCAGAGTCCGCACCCTTGATACGACTAATTTCCATGTAGCCGGGTAACGAACCGCTCAAAAGCATCGAAGGGCTGGCCATAAGGCCAGCCCTTCGAAGTTACAAGCTATCTAACTAACCTAACGCTTGGGCCTAAGGCTTGGGCACGAGATTCAGACCGTTCGCATCCTGATCGACCAGCGTACCGTTCAGCAAGGTTTTGAAGTCGTAGTGGTAGGTTTCCCCGCCTGGAATGGCGGTACCCTCGACGCTCTTGGAAGAATACTTAACCCCGATGATGAAAGTAGCACCAGCAGTCGCCCCGCTGACTGCGAAGGTAGCCTGACTGTCGTTCTGCCCGCTGATAACGAGAGTGCCTAGAGAACTCACGCTACAGTTGGCGCTGTATAGGACTGCTTGCGCTTGGTGGATCCCGAACAGCGGCACGACCGTCTGCGTGGTGCTCTGCGCGATGTTGATGCTGAAGCTCGACGCAGGGGCCGTAACCCTTGAGTAGTAGAAGAACACACCTGGGGAAACCGGTCCCATGGTGCCGTCCGCCCTACGACCGTACTGAAGAGTGTTCAGATCCGGAGCGGTTCCCGATACATAGTCCTGACATGACACTGCCGTGGGGGCTACCTGTCCGCCCGAAATCGGCCTGTCGATGAAGGGATCGTTCGAGATGTCCCTGTTCGGCGTCACCGTCGTGATCTCAACGGTCTTGGTGTTCGGGTCTAGCGTGTAGCCACTCGGAGCCACGGTTTCGCGGATCGTGTACCTGCCTAGCACTAGGTTCGTCAACAAGAACCTGCCGGCGGCAGGATCCTGATCAGAGCCAGGGCCAACCACTGCGTCGGTGTCGTCGGCAACGGTCACGCAGACGTCGGTGACGTCAACGAACAACCCGGTTGCGGAGTTGTAATTGTGCGTGCGGCAAACCTGGAAAGTCGCGCCCCCCAGAAGCCTGCCTTGCTCGTCGTGCTTGACCCACCGGATGCTACCCGAGACGTAGATCTTCGTGGCAGGCCCACTTCCGCCAGGACCGGCGTTGCCACTGGTCGAGCGGGTGACCGAAAGCCCTCCCATAGTCACAACCGCGCTCACGTTGGCCGTAAAGGTCCCGCTCACGTTGCTGTTGATGGTCAGCGTACAGGTGCGGACGTTGCCGGAGCCGGCAGGAGCCGAGCAGGTGTCGCTCTGCGTCCCTGGTGCCGGGCTCACGCTCGGAGTGATCGAGTCGAAGACCACTGGAGTGGCGCTATCGGGGTAAGCCGTGACGGTGATGTTGAAGGTGTGCGGCTCCCCGATCCCATTGGTGTCGTTAGCCGAGATCTGAACCGAAGCGTCAACGTAGCGCTTGGTCGCAGGGCCAGTGCCGCCGGGACCAGAGTTGCCGTCGGTCGCGCGGGTCACCTGGGTGCCGCCCATGGTCACTATCGCGGTGACGTTGGCGGTGAACGAACCTGAAGTCGGGTTGTTGATTGTCAGCGTGCAGGTGCGAACGTTGCCGGAGCCGGCAGGAGCCGAGCAGGTGTCGCTCTGCGTC
>JBDSRR010000195.1:0-3207 GCA_039929185.1 Actinomycetota bacterium | reverse complement strand
CGTGGCTTCGGGTAGCGGGTGCCACAGAGTCCGGATCGGACTCCCACAGGCGCGTCGACCCCTCGGCGTCCGCCAAGAGCAGCGTGACCGTCCCGACGGGCAGGGCCACTTTGTGTTCCTTCTTCTGAAGCACCCCGTTCCCCATTTCTACCGGTGTAATCAAAGACTTTACTTCGTCTTCCGTCACGGTTCCTGCAGTCTCTTTCATGGCCAGACCTCCTTCGTCGAATCCGATCATGAAGGGTGAGAGAACCGGGAACCTGAGCCAGATGGCTTAGAAGGCCGCTCCGTCGTGGCTGAATGTTTAGAGGTCCGCAGTTCGAATGCAGCTTGCTGTGGCGACAGGATTCGAACCGGAAAGCTCCTGGTGGGGAAGCGATCTCCAAAAACAAGTCAAGTTCAATGGAAGGGTCCGGAAGGTGGATTTGATGGGGCATAGGAGCCGAAGCCAGTGCGACACATGTGCCGAAGCCGGGTCGCAGAATGGGGCATAACAGCCGAAGCCAAAATGGGGCAGAGGAGCCGAACTTTTACAAACCTTCCCTCTCGTTTTGTGGAGCTGAGGGGATTCGAACCCCTGACCTCTGCATTGCGAACGCAGCACTCTACCAACTGAGCTACAGCCCCCAGCCTCATTCTATTGCGGGTTAGCCGGAGGGTTCGCTTTGACCTTGCAATGCATGTAATAGCCTTTGCTGAACCAGGGCGTTCGACAGATCGCCGCGGGTGCGCTCGATGATCGATCGGGTTACGTCTGTTGTGCGCCGTAGGCCGCCGGTCATGCCGTCTGGATAGTCCATCGATGTCATCAGGTAAAAGATCTCATCGATGGCATCGAGAAGGTGCTCCGACCGAGTCAAGTCCCCCCGTTTCATCTGATCCAACAGGTGGCGTCGCACCTCACCCACGGCTTCTCCCAATCCGTTCAAGTACGCCGCCGCTTCGACTCTTATCTCGCTCGGAGACGGGATATCAAGATCGAACACCAAAGCGTACGTAACCCTTGCTTCGGCGTATTCCTTCATGGCGTCGTGCAAAAAGCCCGCGTAGCGGATGTCAGGGTGCTCGGTCATCGCCGCTAGTGCTTCATCTAAACTCAGGCGGGCTTCATCAAGGAGTTGTGTCCCATCGGACCTATCCGATCTGTGGATAGCACGTATGGCGTTAGCAGACAGACGAATGGCTTTCCGTGCAAGCGTAAGTCCCTGCTCGCGCGCTTGATACTTCTCATCGAGATTGGCGCGCAAAGCTAATTGAATCTGCTCTAAGTCCATGAACTAGATGCCGAAGCCGCCGACCTTCAGGTATTCGTCATCGAGTTGTTCGACGGGTTCGATCTTGGTTTCAGGTACGTCTTCGCGCTCGAACTGGAAGACCTTTGCCTTGGCCCCCGCAGGCTTAGTCCTAACAAGATATGCACAAAATGCCGCGAGGCCGATGTCGCTAACAAGGTTAGCCCAAAGCACCTTATGCAACCCCGGCAAGATTCCAAGAAGCAGACTGACCGCCGATGCTGCGAGCAGCGCCATAAAGATCATGCGTCGATGATGAAGCGAGATCGTTGGCACATTTATATCTTCGGACGAGGGCGGTACCAGGACCCAGCGCCCACCGGCACCAGATGTGGCGCCAGAGCTGAGAGCGCTCATACTGCGACGAAACGTGCCGACAGAACCGATAGGAGAGGTGCCTTTTCGGGCCCTGAGGAGCGATGGCATGAAAACCACTCCCCAAAGCACCGCTAGCATGATGACGAGTAAGAAGGTCATCGCTTACAAGGCTCCAAGGTCTCTGGGCAAACATAGCACGGCCGTTTTCCAGGTCGCCGGATTTACGCGGCACTTCATCTAAACTCTGCTCCCGAACCGAAAGGGCTTTCATGCGCGTCTACAAAGCGTCGAACGCGGACATTCTTAAGATCAGGGCCGATCTACTCGTCGTAGGGGTTTACGAAGGAAATTCGCTTACGCCACAAGCCAAACAGATCGATAAGGCTTTGGGCGGTGCCCTTAAGTCGCACATAGCAAGGGCCCGATCGATCGGGTGGCAAGCACGCAGGCAGTTTGCCGGCCGCCTCAAGGACGCAACCACGATGACAACATTGGGGGCCATCGGTGCCAAAGAGGTGCTGGTCGTCGGCCTTGGACCGGCTTTCGGCACGAGCGACCAGATCCGCAGAGCATCCGGAGTCGCTGGACGTCAATCGGGCAGCTACAAGTCTGTTGCCTTGGCTCTTCCGGATGGTTCGGCAGAGTTAGCCGTCGAGGGTTTCGAACTGGGGGCGTACGATTTCGCTAAGTACCGCACCAAGCAGCCGCGACTTACTGAAAGGGTCACCGTGGTTGGTGCAACTGTCGCAGAGATCGATCGAGCGATGGTGTACGCGGAGGCCACAACCTGGGCGCGGAACCTTGTCAATGACTCACCCAGCGGACGGGGGCCAGCCGTCGTCGCAGAACTGGTCAAGCAACGTCTTTCTGGCCGAGGGATAAAGGTCGAAGTATTCGATGAGAAGGCCCTCGCTGCACAGGGCCTGAATGGGATCCTCACCGTTGGGCGCGGCAGCAGCAACCCTGCACGCTTCGTTGTCATGACGTATGAGCCCAAAGGCGCTACGGGCTTCATCGGACTCATCGGCAAGGGCATCACTTTCGACTCGGGCGGTTTGTCGCTGAAGCAGGCGGCCCCGATGGAAACGATGAAGCTCGACTGCGGAGGTGCCGCCGCTGTCGTCGGCGCGATGGGGACGTTGAAGGAACTGAACATCAAAACCAAAGTCGTCGCAGCCATCGCTCTTGCCGAGAACATGCCGGGTGGGGACGCCGTCAAACCGGGCGACATCATTCGTCATTACGGTGGAAGAACCTCGGAAGTTTTGAACACCGACGCCGAAGGTCGTCTGGTTCTGGCCGATGCCCTCGCGTGGATGTCTGAACAAGAACCGGACGTGATGGTGGACATCGCAACCTTGACCGGAGGCATGATGGTCGCCCTTGGTCTGCGATACGCAGGCTTCTTCTCGACCGACGACGACCTTGCGAACGAACTTCAAGCCGCTTCGACGAACACGGGAGAACCGTTGTGGCGGATGCCATTGGTCGATGAGTATCGACCAAAGATCGACAGCGAGGTTGCCGACGTAAAGAACTCTGCCGGAACCCCCAACGGGGCACCCATATTCGGAGCGTTGTTCTTGAGGGACTTCAT
>JBDSRR010000194.1:0-1939 GCA_039929185.1 Actinomycetota bacterium | reverse complement strand
AACGTGATCGGCAACTGGTTCTTTGTGGTGGCCGACCCCGGCCAGTGCACCTAGTGTCCGTTGTATCCAAAACCATGGATCTCATGTTTTCGGGTACGAAGAACCGGATTTGTCATACCTAACCTGTTTAATCCATCGGATGAACGAGATAGAGCTTTCGGAGAGAGCGTCACTCCGATACGGGTTGATTACTCTTGAGGACGCACGACGCGCGGGCCTCAAGCGTGGGGTAATCGAGCACCGAGTCCGGACCGGGAGATGGATCGTCGTCAGGCGAGGGGTGTATGTCATCGCTGGCGTGCCCAAGTCGTGGGAGCAGACCTTGCTGGCGATTCAGCTTGGGTTCGGGGATTGTTCCTTGGTTTCGTATCGGGCGGCGGCAAGGCTCCATGGGATCTACGAGGCTCCCGCTCCCTTCGAACTTAGCGTTCCTTTCAGCAAGGGCTTTCGATCCGAGAACGCCGTCCATGTTCACCGTGTGAAGGGCCTAGCCAGGGTAGGGATGGAGATTGGGCCCTTTAGGGTTACCGATCCCTACCGAACACTCATCGACCTGGCCGGAGTGGTTGATTTGGGCGTCCTTGAAGGAGCGCTCGATCTATCGTTGCGAAAGCGAATCGTTAGATTGGCACAGTTGAAGCTGGGACTTGGTACTACCCAACCTCGTGGCCATCCCGGCATAGGCAGTTTGAGACAACTAGTCGAGGCTCGAGATGGTTCCAGCGAATTATCGGAGAGTCACTTGGAGACTCGATTCTTGAAGCTAGTCCGCTCAGGCAGACTTCCAATGCCTGTTCCGCAGTACGTGATAAAGGACCGCGATTTCTACGCCCGCGTCGACTTCGCTTATCCGGACGTCAAGATGCTTATCGAATGTGATGGGTACGCTTTCCACTCATCTCGATCTCATCACGATGCCGATCGCCGCCGAGACAGGGCCCTGGCGGATCGTGGATGGACTGTCAGGCGCTATACGTACTCCGACATTTGTTCGCGCGGCAACGACGTCATCGGCGAGCTTAGGCGTCTGCTGTAGTTCCCCTACGTGCGCGAATCTGCTGCGGCTGTATCGCCCAGGTAGGAAGCAACGAGGGTTGGGTCGGCAAGCAGGTCGCTGCTTTTACCTTCCATCACAACTTCGCCCTTCTGAAGTACGTAGGCGCGGGCGGTGTGCTGCAAGGCGAGATGCACGAACTGTTCAACTAACAGTACTGATGTGCCTTCGCGGTTTACCTCTTCGAGGATCCCGAATAACTGTGTGACGACTAACGGTGCCAACCCCAGCGAAAGTTCGTCGACGATTAGCAGTTTGGGTGAACTCATAAGAGCCCGAGCAACCCCGAGCATCTGTTGTTCACCGCCCGACAGAGTTCCGGCGGCCTGCTGTGCGCGTTCGCGGAGTCGTGGGAAGTGATCCATCACGTAGTCTGTGCGTTTTTGTAAGTCGCCCTTTTGTTTGCGTTTTGCCCAGTAGCCGAGTTTCAGATTCTCGGCGACGGTCAAGGCAGAAAAGAGTTCACGTCCCTCAGGAAGGTGAGCGAGTCCCAACGTCACAACCTCATATGCCGGAAGCCCGTGGATGGTCTTGCCCTCGAAAGTGATCGTGCCTTTCGCTGGGGACAACAGTCCTGAGATCGTGCGAAGAGTCGTCGTTTTTCCAGCACCATTGGCCCCCGCGAGAGCGATCATCTCGCCCTCCTCGACGCGCAGCGATATACCACGCAACGCCTGGATAGCGCCATAGTAAACGTCGATGTCGGAAACCTCAAGAAGAGCCATACAGGCTAGCCTACGACCTTCCGCCGGCAGGCGGATGCAGACCGGACGACAGGATGAATCCTCCCAGTCCCGTCATGCCCTGTCGACATGGTAGGTGGGTGAGCAAACCGAGACACCCACGACCAGAAGGTCGCAACGCTACGGCCGATACCATTTTCCG
>JBDSRR010000193.1:0-5179 GCA_039929185.1 Actinomycetota bacterium | reverse complement strand
CAAGTGTTGGCAGGGTGGATCGAGGACGCTGTTTGGAATTCCGTAGTCGAGATACTGAAAGATCCCGACCGGCTCATGAGGATGGCGAAAGAAGAACTCAGCCGCAGAGGAATCCTTCAAAGCGAACCCAAGCTGAAAAAGGCGGTTGAGGCAATCGACCAGAAGCTTGGCCGCGCAAGGGAAGCGGCCGCCAGGATCGTGCGATTCCACGCCAAGGAAGGAACCCTCGACGACACGACTTTTCAATTGGCTGTTGGGCCTTTGAACGCCCAGGTGCATAAGCTCGAACTCGAAAGAGAGAAGCTGCTCAGCCTGTCACCTGAATCTAGGTGGCATTCAGACCGGGTCACAATCTCACAGGTCGGGTCAGAGGTTCGTCATAGGCTCGACAGGCTCTCCTTCGAGGAAAAGGTAAGGGTGCTCGCCCTGCTCGATGTTCGAGTATCTGTACGGCCCGATGGAGGACTGAAAGGCATGATGGCCGCGCCGATCAGCGCAGCCGTGAACGATGAACCTAAAGTAGGCTCGAGTACATTTTCTCAATTGCGTCGGCGTACTTCTCGATGATCTTCTTGCGGCGTACCTTCATGGTGGGGGTGATTTCCTCGGCATCTTGCGAGAAGTCAACCGGCAGAAGAGTCCACCTCTTGACCTGTTCCGCATTCGACAAAGTGCCGTTTACTTCATTGACGATCGCTTCGACCGCTTTGAGTACACGCTCGTCATCGGCCAGTTCTATGAGGTCGTCGAACTCGATGCCTTGCGCCTTCGCCCAGGTTGGAACAACTTCTGCATCTAGCGTCAACAAAGCCGTTGGGAAGGGTCTGCGATCGCCGATGACAACGGCTTGGCCGATGATTGGAGCGAACTTTAACTTGCCTTCGATCACCTGCGGAGCGATGTATTTGCCACCGGCTGTTTTGATCAAGTCCTTTTTGCGATCCGTGATCTTGATGTAACCAGCGGAGTCGAACTCTCCAACATCTCCGGTCCTTAGGAAGCCGTCGTCGGTCAACGTTTCCTTCGTGGCCTGCTCATTTTTGTAATAACCCTTGAAGACGTTTGGTCCGCGAACGAGGATCTCGCCGTCGGTGTCGAACTTGACTTCAAGTCCCGGGATCGGCGGCCCGACGGTTCCGATGCGAGCCTTGCCCGGGGGGTTGATAGAAGTTGGTGCGTTGTCTTCGGTCTGTCCATAGCCTTCAAGAACCTCGATGCCTATGGCCGTGATGAACTTGATCACTTCAGTTGAGATAGGGGCGGCACCTGTGATTGCGAAGCGAGCATTCTGCATGCCTAAGCCCTCACGCAACTTCGAAAGGACCAATTTGTTCAAGGCCGCGTATTTGACCTTCATGCCAACCGGGACTGACTTGCCAGCTTGTTCAAGTTCAACTTTCTCGATGCCCAGGGCAATAGCCTTTTCTATCAGTTCCTTCTTCTCGTGGGCAGCTACCTTGGCTTTTACTCCCATGTAGAACTTCTCATAAACCCGCGGCACGCCGATGAAGAAAGTGGGCTTGGCTTCCTGCAGGTTCGGCAACAGTTGGGGGATCGACTCAGCGAACCAAACATCCATACCGCTATAGGCACCACCCCACCCTGAAGTCAGTCGTTCGAAGATGTGGGAAAGCGGTAGGTATGAAACGACACGCTCGGCGCCGTCGTTGAACCCCAACACGTTCGACAATGCTTCCAAGGTCCACGCAAAGTTTCCATGCGTCAGCATGGCGCCCTTGGGATCGCCCGTTGTTCCAGAGGTATAAACGATCGTGGCAAGGTCCTCTGATGTAACCGACCTCGTGCGGTCATCAACCGAGGTCGGGTTGGTCTTTAAGAATTCACGGCCCGTTCGACGCAGTTCATCCCATGAGATGACCAAATCGCTCTCGCCGGCTCCCTCGCCCGTGATGACAACCGCCTTTGTCAACTTTGGCAGTTCTTCCTTCACCTTGAGAACCTTGTCGAGCTGGTCGAGATTCTCAAGGATGATCACCGACGATTCAGAATGTCCTGCTACATAACTCACCTGCGACGGTGAGTTGGTGACATAGATGGGCACGCTTACCGCTGCAGCGAGCATGATCGCCGCATCGGCAACGTGCCATTCGGGGCGATTTGCTGACAAGAGCGAGACGCAGTCCCCTTTTTCGATGCCGAGGGAAATGAGCCCAGCTGCAACCTCGCGCGCTTGGTCACCGAACTCACGAAAAGTCGTGGGCTTCCATTGACCGTCAACTTTGCCCCGCAGGGCCACAAGATCTGGAGTCTTGGCGACACGATTGAGGAAGATCTCTACAAGAGTTTTTCCGGGAACTGCCATGGGACTTGCCCCTTTCGTAAGGACTTGAACTCTGGATACTACAAGACTGCCGATAGTCGATTCGAGGTGACGAAGTCTTCGGTCATATAGAACGCTTCCCTGGTCAGGGCCCGGGTTTTGCGGCTGAAGATGACGGACAGTTCGCGACGGCCATCTGGGTAGTGCAAGAAACCCTTGATGGTCGAGGCGTCGATCTCATATTCGTTCCAAGATGATGGGGTCAGGCCACGCAGCCGCTTCGTGGCACATGTACCTGAATTGGCGATCAACATGCCGTTGATGCCCCAAAAGAACGGCACGTGTTTATGCCCCGAAACGATCAGATCGATATCAAGGGTTGAAAGATGTGCGAGCAGGTCGCCAGCATCATGGACGATATTTCGTTCACGTCCGGTCCCAGGTATTGACACCAAGTGATGGTGGATCGCGAAGATCTTTATGTCGTCGGGATCGTCGAACTGTGAGACGACCCAGGGGTAACGGTCACGTCCCACTCGGCCCTCGTTCATGTCGGGCTCAGATGAATCGACACCAACAACGGTGAATCCTGTCGCCCTTAATCTTTCGGCCCTTTGTGGGTCGAACTCTTGGCGATACCGGTTGAAACGGTGACCGAAGAATCTTTCGAAGTGCACCCAGCCGACATTGCGCGCGTCGTGGTTGCCCGGGATGACAACCTTGGGGGGTTCGATCTGCGCCAAGATTCCCGCCGCTTCGATGTACTCGTCCTCGTATCCAGCCGCGGTTAAGTCGCCTGCAACTATGACGACGTCTGGTTTCATGGCGTTGATAGTGGTGATGATGTTTGCCATTACATCGTGCCGGAAGGTTTGCTCGCCCGCGTGGATGTCCGATATCTGAGCGATACGAAGTGCGGTAGCAGCGAGTGGCATCTCGCATAGGATATATCTCCGATGGAATCGAAAGTGCCCCACAGTTTGGTTCAGGCATTGCGCCAGATACCTGATTTCGCTGTGCTCGATGACCGGACCCTCTTGTCGATCGTGGGCGAGAGCATGAATCTGTTCTGGAAGGCTGGCAGTTACATCTTCAGAGTCGGCGACCCAGGTGAGGCTTTGTACGTGATGCTCGAAGGTGAATGCACGATTTTCGACGGCGACCCTGCGACCGCCCAGCCAGTCGCCAACCCTAGGCAAGGCGACTCTTTCGGGGAACTATCTTTGCTGTTGAACACCACTCACTCGAAGTCAGCCCTGGCAGTGAGCGATTGCGAGATCTTGGTTTTGCCGAAGGAAGCCTTTACGTCGATGCTGACCAATAACCCAGCGTTGGCCGGTCACTTCGACCAGGTCCTTAAGGTCCGTCAGGTGAAGGTATAGGTTCGAGAGGTTCGACAGGTTCCACCTCGAGCATGTGTTCGGGAACAGGCTCATGTCCATGACGCCATTTCAAGAAAGCCCAACTTCCCGCCGTTAACGCTGCCACGACAGGGAACCCGAGTAGAACCGCCGTAGCAGCAAGTTCACCCTCGCGCCCTTGCTGGATCAACATGTACCGGAAACCCGAACGGGCAAGAAAAACAACCGCCCATGTTCCGGTCACGATTTGATGAGACATGCGAACTCGCGGCAGGCTGTACCACTGTTTGGGTTTTTCCTCTAGGGTTCGTGCAAGGAACGCACTCAGCGGTCGAGCCACTATCACCGACACCAAAGCTGCACCACCGTAAGCAAACCCGATGTAAGTGTTAGGCAAGAAGTAGTCGCTCGCGTTGCCACTACGCAATGCAAGGAAGATCGATAGGCCAAGGCCCAATAATCCGCCCAACACATAGTTGATCTTCTGGTGTTTGATCAAACGGTAAGCAGCCACCACTAGACCGAACCCGCCCGCTATGACGGCCGCCGTCTGGATGTCTTTTGTTAGCGCATTGACGCCAACGAACAAGACGGGTGGGACAACCCCATCCATGATCGCTTTAGGATCTGTGAGCATTTCCTTGATGTTTACTTCAGGACCTTGTTTCACTGTTTCGGCCTCAATCGAGCGGCACGTTCGAATGCTTCGAAGGCTTCGCCGGCGATCTTGCTTGCAGTGTTGTCCAAACTATCGATCTCGGCCCGCGCAACAGCCAACGCCTTGACTTCGGCCAAAGTTCGGTCTCTAAAAATCTTGGATGCCTCTTTTCTATTCTTGTGAGCGCCTTCGGCGATCTCGGTTAAGAACTTATCCTCGGTGGCGAACAGCGCCTCATACAGTGTGAATGTTTCCGCGATCTTTGCATTCATCTTCGAATAGGCCTCATGGGTTGAGACAAGGAGCGCCAGAGCGCCATCGAACGCCTTGAGATACCGGGTGTCTTGACTCGACTCGACCAGTTCCAACAGCAAGCGAGTCTCGACGCGCCCCGTTCGTGTCTCATCGATTATCTGTTGGGTCACCTTGGGCAGTCTCACATTTGCCTTGCGAGCCTCATCGAAAAGGGGCGGCACCGATGGAAAAGTGGCCTGGGCGTTGGCGATCTGATCTCCACCAACTGCCCTCAGAGAGTTTGAGACACTGTCCACCGCATCCAACGCCTTGCCTATCGCGTCGCGGTACTCGTTCGACGAATCCTGCAATCCTTGTAGTTTCTGTGAGCGCTCAACCAGGCGTTGACCAAGAGTTGCCGCCTTCTGGTTATCTCGACGCTCTTGCCCCCGACCGACGAGGACTTTCCCGTTCACAGCTAACAGTACGCAGATGACGATTGCCATCGCTAAGTGGCCTCTTCGGGTTGTCACCTAGCGGCGACGTGCGCGCGTGGTTCTTGTTTTGGGCTTCGGCCGGGGCTTGGGCTTGGTCTTCGGCCGGGGCTTGGGCTTGGTCTTCGGCCGGGGCTTGGGCTTGGTCTTC
>JBDSRR010000192.1:0-5196 GCA_039929185.1 Actinomycetota bacterium | reverse complement strand
GAGGAATGGGGCAACGTAGATACCCAGGGCATGTTCGCCACGTTCGACGAATCTGTTGGAGATGGTCCCGTGGAACTCTGGCCGTATGCCCGAGGTGATGAAACGGCCGACCTCGACTTGGCGGGTTGGGATGAATTCGTGGGCCAGCCCGACAAACTTGTCGCACACCTTGAAGGCGTCCGTCCACGAACGCTGATCGTTGCCGCAGGGGCGACTACGGTACGGGCCAAAGAAGTGTTGGCCGATGCCGGCATGGGTCTGCCCATCGTAGATCGGGCGGTTGTCGGCGAGGCGATCGTATCGCCAGCGTCGGTACACAAAGGGTTTTACTTCAAGGCGGCTTCGTTGGCTGTCGTTGGTGAAAGCGATCTGTTCGGCAGGAAGCGACCGGTTGTGTCGTCGAATCTCGAGGCCCCCGCTCGCGCCAGCGCGCTGTTGTTGGAACTGGTTTCTGAAGATCATGTAGTTCACGAGACCTACGGTGTTGGCCGCTATCACGGCATGGTGACGCGCGAAGTTGGGGGCGTGTCGCGTGACTACCTGATAATCGAATATCACGGCGACGACCGACTTTATCTTCCGACCGAGCAACTCGAAGCCATCACTCGATACACCGGGGGCGACTCGCCGCGTCTCAATCGTCTAGGGACGGGCGATTGGGAAAAGTCGAAAACCCGAGCCCGCAAAGCCGTTGCTGACATCGCGGGAGAACTGATGGTGCTGTACTCGAAGCGCATCCATTCCGAGGGACATCCATTCGCGCCCGATACCCCATGGCAAGCAGAGTTAGAAGGCTCATTTCCTCACATCGAAACTCCAGACCAAGATCGCGCCATCGAGGAAGTGAAAGGTGACATGGAACTGCCTACTCCGATGGATCGACTGATCTGCGGTGATGTTGGGTACGGGAAAACAGAGGTGGCCGTTAGGGCAGCGTTCAAGGCGGTGCAGGATTCGAAACAGGTAGCCGTGCTCGTCCCCACGACCATCCTGGCGCAACAGCACACTCAGACATTCAGCGAACGATACGCGGGATTCCCCGTAAAGGTGGCTCAACTGTCGCGTTTTCTAACTGCCTCAGAACAAGCTGCCGTACTCGAAGGAGCGGCATCTGGCAAGGTCGATGTAGTTATCGGCACTCATCGGTTGCTGCAACCCGATGTCAGATTTCACGATCTTGGTCTTTTGGTCGTTGATGAAGAGCAGCGGTTCGGTGTCAAACACAAGGAGCGCATAAAACAGATGCGCGAGAACGTCGATGTTCTGACCATGACGGCAACACCGATACCTCGAACTTTGGAGATGGGCATCACCGGCATCAGAGACCTGTCCTTGATGGATACGCCCCCGATCGATCGGCGTCCGGTGCTTACTTATGTTGGTGAAGCCGAGGACCGTATGGTGATCTCTGCGATCCGTCGTGAATTGGCGCGGGACGGGCAAGTGTTCTACGTCCACAACCGGGTGCGATCGATCCGGGGAGCCGCTCGTCGCATCGCAGGACTTGTGCCAGGCGCGCGCATCGAGGTCGCGCATGGGCAGATGACGGAAGGTGAATTGGAAAAGGTCATGGTTGATGTGTGGGACGGCAAGATCGATGTTTTGGTTTGTACGACGATCATCGAGAGCGGTCTTGATATCCCAGCGATGAACACTTTGATCGTCGAGCGAGCTGACCTTTTGGGCCTTGCCCAGTTGTACCAATTGCGCGGCCGCGTTGGTCGCGCTCGCGAACGGGCATACGCGTATTTCTTCTATCCCCACGAGGCCGTTCTTACCGATGAGGCTCACGAACGTTTGAAGGTTCTGTCCGAGTTCACTGAACTTGGAAGTGGTTTCAAGATAGCTCTGCGCGATCTTGAGATCCGCGGTGCTGGCAATCTATTGGGGGCCCAACAGTCCGGGCATATCGCCGCGATCGGCTTCGACCTCTACATGAAAATGATGGCGGAAGCGGTGTCGCAACTGACGCAAAAAGAGCCAGAAGCCAAGATTCAACTCAAGCTCGATCTTCCGACCGATGCGTTTATCCCCGCCTCATACATCGCCCGTGAATCTCTGCGGATGGACGCTTACCGCCAGATCGAAAAGATCCGGTCGCCCGAGGATGAGGGGAAAGTGCGTGAGGAATTGGTCGATCGGTATGGGCCCGTTTCGCCGTCAGTAGACAACCTTTTGGTGGTTGCCACGCTGAGGGCTTTTCTGTCTGACGTGGGCGTAGACGAGGCCATAGTTCGAAATGGCATCTTGAAGATGCGGCCTTGGCCGCTGCTTGCTGACTCGCAAGAAGTGCGCCTGGAAGCCAAGTTTCCAAAGGCCATTTACAAGCAATCGACCTCGACACTGCTCTTGCCAGTTCCGGCCAACAACCTGGCCAAGTGGGTATTGGAAACCGTGCATGCTATCCTCGCCTGAATAATGAGAAAACATTCCCTGTTTGGCCTCGCCCTTATGGTCCTCGCAGCTTGCGGTCAGCCATCTTTCGGCAGCTACTTTGCTCCTACGGCGGCAGTGGTCAATGGTTCGAAGATCGCCGACTCCAAGATCGCCAAAGAACTTGCCACGACATTGTCTGACCCTAAGGCGCGTGTTCAATTCCAAGGTCCCGAGGGTCCCAAGCGAAAGGTCGAGGCTCAGCGCGAGATCTTGTCAAGACTGGTAAAGCAGGAAGTGATCATGCAACAGGCTCGCATCGAAAAGATCACCGTCCAGGGTTCCGAGGTCGAGGCTGAGCTCGAAAAACTCGACCAGCAGTTCGGTGGTCGAAAGGGTTTGATAGCAGAGGCCAAGAAGCAAAACCTGACACTCGACGAAGTCCGTGTCTTCTTCCGTGACCGGCTCATCATCCAAAAAGTCGCAGACCTGGTGACGAAAGACGTGAAGCCATCAGACGCGAAATTGCGGGAGACCTACGACAAGGACAAGGCCTCTTTCGAGGAAGTACGGACGGCCCACATATTGGTCTGTGCCAGTTTCAGTCAAGAGCAGCGCACCTGTACCCACACGGCTGAAGATGAGGCCACTGCCAATAAGGTTTCAGCGCGGGCCAAAAAGGGTGAAGATTTCGCCGCTTTGGCAAAGGAGTTTTCCAAGGATCCGAGCAATAAAGATACCGGCGGCGAACTTCCATTCTTCGGTCGCTCCTCCGGCTTCGCTCCTGAGTTCGTCGAAGGGGCGTTCCTTCTTCAGGTGGGCGAGATATCGGGCGCCGTAAAAACACCGTTTGGTTTTCATGTGATCAAGATGCTCGAGCGCAAACAAAAGACCTTCGAAGAGGTTAAGGCTCAACTCGAACAGTCCTCTCAGCAGGAAGTGCAGGCGGCCTTCCAGAAGTGGCTTGAGGAACGCGTAGGAGAAGCCAAGATAGTCATCAACCCCCGCTTCGGACGGTTCGACTCGTCTAGTCAACGTATCGTTCCCCGCAAACTCGAAGTGGATTCACGGGTGCCAGGTGGCGATGAACGCGTCCTTCCCCCGGGCTAAGGTTTATCTCTGACATCGACCAACTTCCTGCAGACGATGCACTAACCGCTCCCACGGCCGTTCGCGCCGGTCAAGCGTTCGCTCGGCTGGTATCTGTCATGGCCCGCTTGCGAGCTCCTGACGGATGTCCATGGGATGCCGAACAGACCCATGAGTCGCTTGCGATCCATCTATTGGAGGAGACGTACGAGGTTCTCGAAGCTATCGATAACTCCGATGTCCACGGACTACAGGAAGAACTCGGAGATGTCCTTCTACAGGTCGTGTTCCATTCCGAGATAGCGCAAGAGACCGGACACTTCGAGGTTGGCGAGGTGATCGATGAGCTGATCGCGAAGTTAGTCCAGCGACATCCGCATGTCTTCGCAGATACCGTCGCCAAAACATCTGATGAGGTTGTGGCCAATTGGGAGGCGATCAAGAAGAAGGAGAAGTCTCGCGAAAGTATCGATGAGGGCATCCCCAAGAACCTGCCTGCCCTGCTGCTCGCCCACAAGGTGCGCAGACGACTCTCTGGTGTTGGGCGCGAACACGTGACATCACAGACCCATCTGCAGACATTGGCAGCGGGATCTTTGGATGAAGAAACCATCGGTGAGCTTCTGTTTGAGGCCGCTGCTTTGGCGCAGGAACAAGGTATTGACGCCGAGGCCGCTCTTCGTAAACACGCTGCAAGACTGTTTCGCGAGGCGAAAGACCGTTAAAGCCGCCTTACTGCGCTATCGTTTTAAGCATGATTGAAGTTGTTTTTGCGCGCGAGATCCTGGATAGCCGTGGCAATCCGACCGTTGAAGTCGAGGTTGTTACCGATGGCGGAGGGTTCGGGCGAGCCGCGGTTCCTTCGGGTGCATCGACCGGCAAGTTCGAGGCTCTCGAATTGCGCGACACCGAACTTGCTCGCTATGGCGGCGCAGGTGTAAGGCAGGCGGTCCGTAACGTCAACGAAATCCTCGGTCCTGCCCTGCTAGGGGTCGATGCCATTTCGCAGCGCGAGGTCGATCGTTTGTTGCTTGATCTCGACGGCTCATCGGACAAATCTCGCTTGGGAGCCAACGCCATATTAGGCGTCTCGATGGCAGTTGCTCACGCGGCTGCAGACGAGTTGGGTTTGCCGCTGTTTCGCTACATCGGGGGTTCTGGTGCCCACCTGCTGCCCGTTCCAATGATGAACGTTCTAAATGGTGGGGCGCACGCTGACAACAATGTTGACATCCAGGAATTCATGATCGTGCCGCATGGCGCGGCGAGTTTTTCCGAGGCCGTGCAGATGGGGGCCGAGGTGTATCACGCGCTGAAACGCGTATTGTTGGCGCGTTCTTTGTCAACCGGCATCGGTGACGAGGGCGGTTTCGCTCCCAATCTTGCTTCGAACGAGGATGCGCTGAGGCTGCTGGTCGAGGCCATCGAGTTGTCTGGGTATGAGCCGGGAGCTGAGGTCGCGCTAGCGGTAGACGTGGCGGCGAGCGAGTTTTTTCGAGACGGCGCCTACGAACTAGAAGGCCAACGACTCGATGCCACCCAGATGGCGCAAAGATACGAAGCCTGGATAGACGCCTTTCCGATCGTAAGTATCGAAGATCCCTTAAACGAAGAAGATTGGGATGGTTGGAAAGCTTTGACAGCGGCTATAGGGGCGAAGGTGCAACTTGTTGCTGACGACTTGTTCGTTACCAATCCTGATCGGATAAGCCGCGGGATCGATAACGAAGTTGC
>JBDSRR010000191.1:0-8138 GCA_039929185.1 Actinomycetota bacterium | reverse complement strand
GGGATGAAGGGTATTTTGCATAGCAACCCGGATGCAACGATCGCGACTTTGAATCAGCTCACCATATCGACCGGCTGATTTGGCCGCTGCTACACGAACTGGAAGTCGACTACAACTGCCAGAGGCCGTGGTCATTGCCGCCTTGGAGGTAGATGGCGAACGTGCCATGGCCGGGGATTTCCAACGGCGGGTGAGCGACCTCGCCGCCGGCTTTGACCGCTGCGGCGAGGGCCGCTTCGATATCGTCCACCAGCCAATAGGGCCGTACTACAGGCTCCTCAGTCTCACGCAGGGGTGCACGCACTCCCACGAGTCCGCCGCCCGCCAATGAGGCGGTTCGCGCGTTGCCCAGTCCGGCGTCAGGTTCGCCGAACTGCACTTCATTTGCAGAAGCGTATGCGGCACATACCGCGTCTACTCCCTTCGTCACTATTTCGAGATAGTGAATCTGCATAGTTTTTTCCCTCGGGTCTAGGATTGCCTGCATGATATGGCCTAACGGATCAGGGTTTCAGCAGCGCGAGCCGAAGGTGAGTGGGATGTTGCAAACGTGGTTTGGCAGCACCGACCTCAATGCACGATCACGAACCTAGCCATCTACGAAGACTCCCAACGTGAGGGCTCACAAGACCCTCTGCCTTCAAATGCCTTTGGCCAATTCAAACCGTGCCCGACTCATCGACGCGCCTGAGCGCCTCGATGCCATCTTCGTTCAGCGCGAGCTGCAGCGATTCAGCTTCCAAGTCGATGCCATAGGAGTCCAGGAAAGCTTGGGCGTGGCCGGCACCAAGGTTGTATTGGACGCTCCAGACGGCAGTTGCGAGATCGAGCGCACGATCCTTCAACCCGCAATCACCCAGGTCAACGACGCCCGTGAGTTCCCCGTCCAAAAACAGGAAGTTGGGGAGACATGCGTCTCCATGAGTTAGGACAGCGCCCGAGCTGGGTTTACCGAATGGAAAACCTTTCGACGGCGTGGCGTGGATAGTCCGCAGAGCGTCCGCGAGCAATGTCGTTATGCGGTTGGGGTGCTCAGTGTGCTTGAGGTTCGTGAGATCAAGTCCAGGAAGAGGGGTCGTCAACAGCCACTCCGTTTGCTCGCAACTTCCATGGGAAAGGACCTTCGGCACGGGAAGACGCCCATCGAGCCACTCGAGGCGATCCCGCTCCTCACGAAGCCCAGCCGCGACCTTGAGGTACGCGATCACGCGATCGTCTCGGAGGACCTGATACACGGTGCTGCTGTCCCCTTCCCACGCGAGGCGGAGCAGTAGGCGCTGACCAACTACGCGCCGCGCGTCTTCAATTGCCTCTTGCGCGATTGGATGTGGCACCTTGTTAGTCCCGATTCATTGGTCGGCACAACGGCGTGTTAGGCGGCAACAGGTCTGCTATCTGTTCCACAATTTCTCCGACTGGTCGCTTGGTTTCGATCTTGGCTGAAGGTATCGCCAGGTAGATAGCGTAACGCTCGCGGATGACTGCTTCCTCCCTCTCCGACGATCGGCCAAATGGCCGGCCCACTTGGCGGCGAACCGTCTCGTGGACACACGTCTCGAAATCAACCGATGGAATCAGGACGAATGTTGTCGGACTATCAGCAATCTCGGCGCGAACTTTGACGTAGTCCGAATGGATGTTGTACGGATACGTCATGAAGCCTGACGAGAGAGCGATTACAGAAGGCGAGACCGTAGCCATGGACATATAAATTCCGACATTCTCTCGTGCGTAGGACTCATAACCCATGTGGTCAATGTGAATCGAGATGTCCCCGACGCGCTTCATGAATTCCTCATCCAGATCGAGGAAGGTGACGCCAAGCTGGGTTGCGAGGGCAGAGCCAACAGTCGACTTGCCCGCACCTCCTGGCCCAATTAGTCGAATCAACCTTCCGCAGTTCTCAGGCAGTCTGGCATTGCCACTTGAACCGGCCTTGACGCCAGGGTCTCGCACGTGGTTATTCCGCATCGCGGAGCAAGTACCAGAAATAGACTTGGTCATGGAAGCTTCCATTCACCTCTCGGGCGTCGGGCTCTAGGCCAAACCGCTGGAAACCGATCTTCTCAATCAGGGAGAGCGCTTGTCGGCTGCTTGTGGGAACTACGGCACGCAGTTGTCGCAGATCGGGAACCTTGCCGGCCAACGAGATGACCTCAGTCAACAGAGTTCGTCCGATGCCCTGCCGCCGACACGGAGCGGAAACATAGAAGCCCCAAAGCCCAGCCTTATGCGATACGGATCGACGCTGCTCACGATTCAGGCCAAGGATGCCTACGAGTTCGCCGTCCTGTGTCCATGCGCCCAAGATAGGCGCCTCTGAACTTTCGCTCGTCAGTAGGTGCCGTTCGATCGTCTCCTTGGAAGCGCTTCGCCATGCCTCTGCGTCAGTCGTGAACGCTGCTGGACATTCCTCTAGACCAGCAAGGCGAAGAGCGTAGTACTGATTAAAGTCTGCCGGGATCAAGCGCCGCACTTCCGGCAACGTATTACTCCCCTCGGGACCGCTCGCCGCCGAATTCATGTCTCGATTATCTCACTGACGTTCTGTCCGGCCATTGCCTCCCGGTCCGCCCAACGGTTTTGGTGCTCACCCGCCGAAGGTCGAGCGCAGCGCCCGGTTAGGCCGTTCACAGACAAGCAACTAGCGGGTCGTGCCCCCGCCAACGGTGACCATGGTATACGCCGAAGCCCGGTGCAGCACCCTAGCCGGTCGCGTCATATGCCGCCCAGGATCGCATCCGCCGCCTTACCGGTCGCACTTGGGGAGTCTCGATGAACCACCGCATCAGAGCACTCAACCGCTTCATCAGTGGGTGGTGCGCATATTTCGCACTCGCCGACACACCAAGTGTGTTCCGTGAGTTCGATAAGTGGATCAGAAGGCGACTGCGACAGGTCTACTGGAAACAGTGGAAGAAGCCCAAGACCAAGCGAAGGATGCTCAAGTCTTTGGGAATCCCTCCACAGCAGGCGTACGAATGGTCGTACACCTCGAAGGGCTCCTGGCGCATATCACGCTCTCCTCCGCTAGGACGTGCACTACCCACGAAACACTTCGTGAGCATCGGTTTGGTCGGATTCAGCGACCGATACGGTCATGTGCGGTCTGTTTGGCGAACCGCCTAGTGCGGGCCCGCATGCTAGGTGGTGTGGGAGGGGCCGGAGTGACACCGGCCCCTACCCGATCGTGTTCTACGGCTCAAAGATCCTTCGGAGAGAGTCCAGTCTTTCGCGCAATGCGGGCCAGCATTCGGGGTCCGATCTCTTCCTGATCGTGGAACGAGAACACGAAGTCTGGCCATCCCGGTCTGGAGAGGGTCTTGTGGGAGCCTCCGCGCTCGCGCTTGATGACCCAACCCATGCGAAGGAGAGCGGCCAGAACGCCCCGGGCCTTCGTGCTTGGCCACGAGCTCACGCAGCCGCGAAAGAGATGCTGGTAAGGTCGGCGGCTCGCTCTCCGTGTTCAATCTGGTCTGCCAGCACATGCAGTGCGAGGGCCTTGGCCCTGCCAATGGCCTCCTCCCGAGTTGAACCATAGGCGAGGGCTCCTGGCAGCTGAGGAACCTCGGCAATCCATCTGCCATCAACCTCTTGCTCAATTTCAAGCGTGAATTCCATAGGACCTCCGAAAGAATGATACGTCCTAACTCAGGTCCGTAGAACGGAATGGCTAATCAGCTGCCGAGCGAAGCGAGGTCAGTTGCATCGGCGTGTTGGGCGCCACCCTACCCATAGAGCCGTTTCACCGCCACTATCGATCCGACGAGAAGTTCTTGGAGGACCGACATGTCGAGGTCGTCGAGGCGTTTGAAATACAGGCAAGTCTTACCCATCTTGTGCTTTCCGAGCTTGGAGCGCAGGGCCGATCGCTCAGGCCATTCGGCAAGATAGACCACTAGATCCCGGCCCCGGATGGCGAAAGCTGCAAGAGGGGCCTCTCCTGTTCGACCACTTTCGTACTTGTACTGAAACGAGCCATAGCCGACCATGCTGGGGCCCCACATTCGCGGAGTTCGTCTGGTTACTTTCTTGAGCAGGGCCATCAGCTCGCGGCAGTCGTCATGTTGTTGTTCATTCGCCCTCGAGCGAATGTACTCATCGACGCTAGCACCGGTCCACTGTGTCTTGCTCTCGGTTATAACCAACTCCTGTCTATGCCGTTAGCCACGGTCGCGTCTGCGGAGCTTCTCTTGATACCTGATGGTTCTACCTCTGACGTAATCGGGAGTAAAAAGAGCCATCAACAGGCCGACACCGATCATGATGACGGGAACCATGAGAATGCTCCATGTAAACGTTGCTGGTTCTGGGTCGATCAAATTCAAAATGACGAGGGTCAGAATGAATACAGGAAGGATCAACGTTACGAATTGAAGAAAGGGTTGCTTGTAGGGCCATTCGGGCTCGTTGATTCGATTCACAGCCCATTGAAGATGTTGTCGTGGAACTCGAAACTCGGCAGCGAAGGCCAGCTTTGTCGAGAACGGGACATCCCCAACAAGGTCAGTTTGCTCAGATTTCTGCTGGTCCATTGTCATTTGTCCCTCCAATCGGCATAACGGTTTTGCCGCTCACCCGCCAGCGAAGCTGGTCGGGTGCAACGGCTTGTTGGGCGGCGGCTATCCACCGATTTCTGGAACCGAAAGGGCACGACAGATTTTCCGTGCAAGCGTGTTCGGAATTTCAACATGGCGGGGAACGGCTTCAACGTGCCCAGTATTTGGATTTGTCCACAATGAATGCCCACTACCTTCCCGCTTTAGGTAGCACCCGTGCCTGCGCAAATGCTGAAGGAGTGTGTTGCGCTTCAATCGATGGTTATCGTGTCGTGCTCTGTGCCGGGTGGAAGTCCTCGAAAGGCATCCTCACGCCTGTCCTCGAGAATTAGCGCGATGGCTTGTGCGAGGCTCTGATGAGCCTCCTCTTTAGTGCGACCCTGACCATTCGCCCCCGGCACCTCCGGGCAATACGCAATGAACCAATCGCCGTCTTGCTCGGTGATGACCGAGAATTGATTACTCATACTTCAAGGGTACACCTGCTAGGTCCGCCCAACTACTGTATGACCAGACCGGGTTAACGTGATTCTCGGTCTGGTTATTCGCAGTGGCTGATTCTGCGCGGGGCTGGACACCCCTTGCGAACAGCAGGTTTACGTTAGTCATAAAATCTTCTCCGCGATTAACCCGCCTGGCGGTCAGTATAAGGGCGGCCCCCATTGAGGGGCCGCCTGGATCGAGTCTGACCAGGGCACTGGAGACCATTTGAATCAGCCTGTGCCTTGTACAAACTGATCCTCGAAACGTATATCAACTGCCACCGATGACTATCTACACGATTTAGCGACGAGCCCGTTATGATTAGCCCGTCAATTCGGCAGATATCCGGGGTGATTCATGGTTTGGCAAACGCTCGATGAAGCCCGGGCCGAGGCTCTCGGTTGTATTCGTTGCCGCCTGGCAGAGGGCCGAACGCAGGTGGTTTGGATGGATGGGAACCCCGACTCGAAATTGATGTTCATCGGCGAGGCACCGGGCTTTCATGAGGATAAACAAGGAGTACCTTTTGTGGGCGCTGCCGGGAAATTGCTCGACGAGATGCTTGCGAGCATCGGATTGGACCGTACCTCATGCGTCATTTGTAATGTCTTGAAGTGTCGCCCTCCCGCCAACCGCGATCCGCTGGCGGATGAGATCGAATCGTGTCATCCATTTCTTGAAGCTCAGATCCGTTTCATCGCTCCTCACGTCATAGTCACTTTAGGCAACTTCGCTACTCGGTATGTTTTGAAAACGAAACAGGGGATATCAAGTTTGAGAGGACGGAAGTATGAAGCGTTCGGCACGATGGTCATTCCAACCTTTCATCCGGCTGCGGTTCTTCACAGCGGTGGCGCAAGTTCTCCGACGATGGTTTCCCTGCTTTCGGACTTCCAGCTCATCAGCGAAGCCATGAAAATTTGACAGTCATGCAGCCATCCTGGCCCCCGCTCGAATCCGAACCGTTCACTATCGAGGCGCGTTCGGCGGATGAAACTCGTAGGTTGGCAGTTGCGTTGAGCCCGGTTCTGGTCCCCGGCGACCTGATCGTGCTAGCTGGTGATCTCGGTTCCGGTAAGACGACTTTTGTCCAAGGGATCGCCGCTGGACTAGGCATCACCGAGCAAGTAACCAGTCCAACTTTTATCTTGATGAAGGAATACTCCGGTGGGCGGTATCCTTTCATGCACCTAGACATCTACCGTCTCGGTCGATATCAGGAACTGATAGATCTTGGTTACGATGAATTCCTCGACCCCTCGTACGTACTCGCAGTCGAATGGGGCGACATGATAGAGCCGATGCTTCCGCAAGAACATCTTCGAGTGAGTTTTGCGTACTCCGATAACGACGATGACTCTACTCGCCGGATATCGCTTAGTTCTAAAGGTTCTCGGTGGGTTGAGCGCATCGCTCAGGTCAAGGATTTGGCGATGGAATTGTTCCCGCTTTCCGAAGGCAGCGACTGATGCTTGTTCTGGGAATCGAGACTTCTACGCCTCAATCATCGGTAACCATCGGGTCCGAGCAGGGCATCATTGGTTCCTGCCTGGTCTCGCGCGGCGCCACCCACGGCGAGTTCTTGCTCCCTGCCGTCGAATTCCTCATGAGGCAGGCGGATCTTACTTATCGCAACCTCTCGGCCATAGCCGTAGGTCTTGGGCCAGGGCTGTTCACCGGTATGCGGGTAGGCATCGCCACTGGAAAAACACTTGCCCAAGCGTTGTCGGTACCCATCGTTGGGGTGGCTTCTTTAGATCTGCTGGCATTCGAGGTTCGGTATTCGAACAAACTTATATGCCCTGTGCTCGACGCCAAAAGAGGTGAAGTTTTTTTCGCCTTCTACCGACAGGTGCCCGGTGGCGTGACGCGCATCAGTGGCTACTTGGTAGGTTCGCCTGATCGCCTCCTCGCCGAGCTGGAGAGCAGCGGCGAGGAAACGTTGTTGGTTGGCAATGGCGCTTTGCTGTACCAGCCGCAACTCGAAGAGGCCAAGAAGGTGAGCTTCGGCTCCATCGCAAATGCATTTCCGAGGGCAACGTCCCTGGTTGAGTTAGCCCTTCCACGTCTGTTCCGAGAGGACTTCGACCGCCTCTTTGACATCGAGCCCTTCTATATGCGGCACTCAGATGCCGAGATCAATTGGCAGAAGAGGCAAGCCGGATGAGCTCAGCCGTTCAGGAACGTCCATTTCACGCCAACGATGCCGAGTTGGTGCCGATGCGCCGTCGTCATGTGCGATCGGTTCTTCGGATCGAGGCTTTGGTCTACCCGCGACCTTGGAGTGCAACCCTGTTCTATCAAGAGATCGCTCGCCGTCCCGACCGGGTCTACCTGGTTGCCCGATACGGGATGGAAGTTATTGGGTATGGCGGCTTGATGACATCTGGCTTGGAAACACATGTGACTACGATCGCAGTCGACCCGGACTATCAGCGCAATCGCATAGGGATGAAGTTGATGATCGGCTTGATCGATGCGGCGATCAGCAACGAGGGCTATTCAGTGTCTCTTGAGGTGCGCCGATCGAACCTTGCCGCCCAAGCGATGTACGAAACCTTTGGGTTCAGGCCCGTTGGGATACGAAAAGGGTATTACGTTGAGACGGCTGAAGACGCGATCGTCATGCTTGTCGAGGCGATCGACTCCATTCAATACGCCGATAGATTGGATCTATGCCGCGAACTTGTGGCTACCGGGGAGCACAGCGATGACTGAGTCGGCGGTTGATCTCGAGGTCATCATGGGCGAGCAGTTACAAACTCTCCCGCTGTTCGAGGACCTTGAAGCACCCGACCCCGAAGCTCTGCTAACACTGGGCATCGAGACGTCCTGCGATGAAACTTCCGTTGCGGTACTTCGGGGCGACCGCGATATCTTGTCGAACGTCATCTCGTCTTCTGCGGAACTGCATGCCAAGTATGGCGGCGTTGTCCCTGAGATCGCCTCGCGTGCTCACGTTCAAGCGATCAACCCTGCTATATCTGAGGCACTCAAAAGAGCAGATGCAACCCTGTGGGATATCGATGTTGTTGCCGTAACAACCGGTCCGGGCCTTATCGGTTCACTGATCGTTGGTGTTGCCGCCGCCAAGGC
>JBDSRR010000190.1:0-3191 GCA_039929185.1 Actinomycetota bacterium | reverse complement strand
CCCGGCCCCGCCCCTCCCGGCCCCGCCCCTCCCGGCCGGCCCGACCTTTTTGTAAATCTGCCGGAAAAAGCGGCTGGTTTACATAAAGGTCGGTTTTTGTCAGTGGGCGCGACTAGATTCCGCCTATGGCGTCCTACCTTGAGAACGACAAACGGGCCGAGAACCTAGCGCGACAACAGTTTGGCCTCATCACCGTCGAGCAGGCATTCGCTGCGGGCATGAGTCGGCATGCGGTGCAATCTCGCACTGAAAACGGCCGATGGATCCGCATACTGCCTGGCGTACTCAAGATGCGAGCGGCCCCCACATCGTGGGACCAGTCACTCTTGGCGCCCTTTCTGTGGACCACCAGGCTCAACGGAGTGGTAAGCGCGGTAAGCCATCGAGCCGCGGCAAGACTTTTCGGATTAGGACCATTTCGCCAGACTCCGAGTCTTGAGCTCTGCCTTTCAAAACCTCGTCGATGTCATGTGCAGAAGCTGGTTACCCACGTGGATGGAAACCTCGACCCAACCGCCCTAGTCAAGCTCGGTCCCTATCTAACCACCAAAGCGCCGAGAACCCTTGTCGACCTGGCCTCGATCGTTGACGAGGAAACGCTGGAGAACTGTCTAGAAGATGCATTACGAATGAAGAGATGTTCACTGGCTTCGATCCACGAAGCAGTCGACTTATCGCAAGGGCGCGGCAAGAAGGGTGTCGCAACTCTTCGCCGCCTGCTGGAACTTCGAGGTGGCGAAGAGCCTGCTGAAAGTCCCCTTGAGGTTCGTGTTATTAGGCTCATCAGGTCAGCAGGACTTGCCAGGCCCCAACGCCAGTTTTCGATCACAACAACCACTAAACGCGATCGAAGGATCGACCTTGCCTACCCCGAGGTTGGGCTAGCCATCGAATGCGAAGGGTACGAGCATCACTCTGGCAGGCTAGCCTGGTCGAAGGATCTTTCCCGTCGAAACGAACTGATAGAACTTGGTTGGCAGCCTATCCACGTCACCACGTACGACCTCGACAAAGACCCGCAGAGGTTTCTCCGTCTAGTGCAAGGATATTTAGGTTCGCGAAATCCCCCGTCGGGCACGACCTTTTAGCCAATCTGCCGGAAAAAGCGGCTGGATTACATCAAGTTCGGTTTAGGTCCTTCGTATCGAGTCGAGGGTGGCGGTAAGGCCTGCCTCTAGAGACACTTGCGCTCGCCAGCTCAGGGTTTCGTTGGCTTTCGAGGGATCGAGGCAGTTTCGCTGAAGCTCTCCCGCTCGGGCTGGTTCGTAACGCGGCTCGGCTTCGACTCCGCTTATGCGGGCCATGATTTGGTAGAGGTCTTCAACGGACGTTTCTTGCCCTGTTCCGATGTTAAAGATCTCCCCGTCACCTTTGCCGATCGCGGCGATGAATCCGTCGACGATGTCATCGACAAAAACGAAGTCGCGCGTTTGCTTGCCGTCGCCGAAGATTAGGCACTGGCGGCCCTCGACGAGTGCTGACCCGAATATCTCAACTACCCCCCCTTCGCCGTCTTGGTCTTGACGCGGACCATAGACATTGGCCAGAGCAAGAGTCACCCATCGCAACCCGTGTGTTTGGCCATAAAACGCTAGATAGTCATGCAGGACCTTCTTGCTGATGCCATAAGGCGAGGTCGGAGTTCCCTGCACGACTTCAGATATCGGTAGAAGTTCGGGCTCTGGCTCGCCATAAACACAGCCGCCTGACGAAGCAAAGACGAACCGACTACCCACGTCCTTTGCTGCCTCTAAAATATTCAAGGCACCCAACACGTTTACGCCCGCATCGTACAGAGGGTCTGCCACCGAGCGACGGACATCCATCTGTGCTGCAAGATGAAATATCACATCAGGGCGAAACGTCCGAACAAGTTCCGCGGTCTTCTCGTCGCGGATGTCCATTCGTTCGAGTTGAACTGTTTCGATGAAGGACAACCTTTTCGTCCCAGCGGAAAGATCATCTATAACAAGGACTTCATCGCCCTGCGATTCGAGCCGATTGACAAGGTGACTTCCGATGAACCCTGCTCCTCCGGTGACACATGCCTTCATTCAATCCTCCCGATCGACTTGAACTAAGCGGCCGGACATCTCATCGTCTAGAAGTGCAACATCTGCATCCACCATGAGGTGAACGAGTTGCTCGAATCGGGTTTTAGCCTGCCATCCAAGCTCCGCCTTGGCTTTACTTGCATCGCCCAAAAGATGATCAACTTCGGTCGGACGATAGTAGCGCGGGTCAATGTCGACGAAATCTTGGAAGTGCAAGCCCACGTGATGGAAGGCGACTTCACAGAATTCTCTAGCGGAATGGGCCTCGCCGGTGGCTATCACGTAGTCGTCTGGCTCATCTTGCTGGAGCATCATCCACATGGCCTCGACGTACTCGGGGGCGTAGCCCCAATCGCGCTTGGCGTCGAGATTGCCGAGATATAGCTTGTCTTGGATGCCTGCTTTGATGCGCGCCACAGCCCGAGTGATCTTCCGAGTGACAAAGGTCTCACCGCGGCGCGGCGATTCGTGATTGAACAAGATTCCACTGCACGCGAAGAGCTGATGAGCCTCGCGATAATTAACCGTCATGTTGTGGGCAAACACTTTCGCAGCCGCGTAAGGGCTGCGGGGATGAAACCTAGTCATTTCATCCTGCGGCGGAGGCGTCGCTCCGTACATCTCCGATGATGAAGCTTGATAAAAACGCGTGTCGATGCCCGCAGAGCGGATCGCTTCCAGTATGCGAGTGGCACCCGTTCCCGTGATGTCAGCGGTGTACTCGGGAATATCAAACGACACTCTTACGTGGCTCTGCGCACCCAGGTTGTAAACCTCATCGGGCTTTAGGTCGCGGATAAGTCCGATCAGCGCGGCAGAATCAGCAAGGTCTCCGTAGTGGTTGAAATACCGAACCCCCGTCTCTTGTGGGTTCTGCCAGATGCCATCGAGGCGTCCGGTATTGATGGTCGACGAACGGCGGATGATGCCATGCACTTCGTATCCCTTGGCGAGCAAGAATTCCGCAAGATAGGAACCGTCCTGGCCGGTAACTCCCGTGATCAAAGCCCTTTTCATTCTTCGCCTTTCTCGCGGTACCAATCTAGCGTGTCTCGGAGCGATTCCTTCATGGGGATCTTCGGTCGCCAGCCTAACTGCGAAAGGATCTTCGTCCCATCGCCAACAAGCATCGCAGGA
>JBDSRR010000189.1:0-6529 GCA_039929185.1 Actinomycetota bacterium | reverse complement strand
GTTGTTGTCCGGCCTTTCGAAATCGATGAGCCAAACCTTTTCCCCTCGTATACCTTCGGGCGTCATAACCTCGACGTCGATGCCATCTACCAGCAGGTCGTGGAATCGTGAGTTGTTCACGAGTAGCGATGGTGATTCGGTGCGAAGAACTTTCCGAAGCGCTTCGTCGCGAGCGGTCGGTGGAACCTTTGGGTTGAGGTTCTCAATGGCAGCCTTTAGCCTGCCCATGAGCACCACATCGCGATAGGAATCGCGTTCAGCTTTCGGCGAGCCTGGCGCGATCTCACCGCCGCTCAGGGTCTGGTATCCAACGCCATCCCGGCCAAGCCACTCCATGAGGGCTTGTTCGGCGACCGACTCATTGATGCCAGGGTCGGGGAAGGGTTCAGCCATTATCCGTGCGCTCTCTCCATGTTGGGTTGTCCTGTTCGCTTCCCTAGTCTGAATTCTCTTTCATCCCCGGAGGAGTCGATGGAGGCTTCGAAAGGCATCTAATCGCACCGTTTCTGGATCGCGACGAGTAGGTCGGAGATCTGATTCTGGGCTTGCTCGGCCGCACTTCGAGGGTCGGCGCCATCCTTGCGCGTCACGTGGAACAAGAGACTGCTCGCATCTTTCCAAAGTGTGTCGATTTGAGAGTCGGATGCCCTAGCGGAAAGGCGGTCGCGCCACAAGCGCTCGACCACCTGCGCGTGTCGACCAATCGAATCCCAGTTGGGGGGGTTGGATGCATGTTCTTCCGGGTCGAAGATCCACGTATTGAGCCGAGAGAGTTGATGGCTCGAACCTACCCAGACAGTCTCTTGGTTCGGTTGGTATCGCCATCGATCTAGTTCGATCAAGAGCGGCATAAGGGCTTCGCGGAACTCCCGCAAGGCCTCCCTCTTAGCGGATTCCTTCGCGTCCTTGCGTTGGAACACTCGTTGTACGAAGAACAAGCTCAGGCCGACGACGCCAGCTATGAAGCCTCCCAGAATCGTCAGCCAGATTTGCGCGGTCACGACGCGACCTGTAGTCGAATCTCGCCAGAAATCAGCCTGGGCAGAAGGGAGTCCCGCAGCGACACGAGCGCGGTCGACTCCTCGCGCAGTCGTTCTGTCCGTTCCTTGAGTGGAGCGGTAATCAGATGATAGGTGTCTTGTACGGCAATGTCTGGCTGAACAAACCTCAGAAGCCCGACGCTTTCCGGAGAAACCGATTGTCCCTCTCGCGAGCTTGCCGAAACGGCGCCATAGAAGTAATCCGGATGCATGCGCATCAGCTGTTCGAGAAGGTCCGGCTGAACGGCATCACTGTCCACGGCGAAGACTCGGTATGCCGCGCTTACGCTCCCAAGCTCATGTCTCATAAGTCCGAAGTTCAAGACTCGGCGACTCAGCCCGAATACTAGGTCCCCTTTCCTGACCAGCTTGTTGTTGACGCTCGTCTTTGCGAGCTGTTTCTTGAAGCGTTCAGAACGAAGTTGTAACCCCTCGTTTGTCGATGAATACTCAGGCGCTTCGGTGTCCCCCACTCGCTTCCTTGACTCCGTAAGAACCTCGCTGAGCGGTGTGACTGGCCATCCCTTGGGCGCTTGGCCCACCTCGGAGTCTTCGAAGGAATCGGGGAAGAGGGCCGCGATGTGGTCGGGAAGGTTGGGGTTGCTGCCTTCGGCTTTGGCGTGGACGGGATCGAAGTCCACGAACCACGACTTGAAGATCGCCCGTGCGATTTCCTCGAGCGTTTGGCTAGTCTGACGATTCAACTCGATTTTCTGCTCGATAGCCTCAAGGATGCCGGCGATTCGGCGTTGTTCTTCAATCGAAGGTGCGCATATGTGGAAGGCTTTAACCTCTGGGAAATAAATTGTTTGGTGTGTAGTACCACTGGCGAATTGCAGAAGGTCTGAGCCTTCGGCGAGCAACACCGCTTTCAGAAACCGATAGTCCAAGTCGTCGCCACATATCCAACTTACGAAATCTTGACTTGTAGCCATGGGCTTGCCCATGACCACGACAATACCCACCGAAGCAGTCCTGGATAGGCAAACAGTATTTGCTGGTAGGACCCGAGCTGAAGAGTTCGCTATGCCCAACTCATTTGTATATTGGTTTGTTTCGTAAATGGTTCGGCCATGGTGGGCTGTTGCGTCTTTGATGCCAACCCATGGGATATCGCCCCCCCAATACTCGGGATGCCTACGACTTGGAGTGTGTCCAGTTTCGAGCCTCGCCAAGTCTGTCAATGGCTGCCAACGCCATCCATCTGGCGCTGACCTTGGAGGGTTACCAACGGAAATTGAGAATCGTCCCGGAATAACCCCGGTCGTGGCCCGCCTCCCTCCGGTTCTTGTTTCAGTTCGCGGTGTAGTCACGAGCAATACTCCCCAGTCCTTCGGTGATGGCCTCCTCAAGAGCCCTCGCCTTGGCGAAATGATCACTCAATTCTCCAAGAAGCCGGGGCAAAGCCAATTCGAATGGCTCGGTGTCCTCTTGTCCTTCTTCAATCCCCACATAACGACCCGGTGTCAGCACATGACCGTGTTTGCGGATCTCATCTAACTTGACGGCTCTACAAAACCCAGCTACGTCTTGGTAATCACCTCTATCTTTTTCGCCGCGCCAAGCATGATAGGTGCGCGCGATCTCTTTGGTGTCGTCCAGCGTCAGATCACGATGAACACGATCGATCATCGTTCCTAGCTTGCGCGCGTCAATGAACAACAACTCACCACGTCGATCTCGGAATTTGCCGTTGCGTTTGTCACGTGCAACGAACCAGAGGCATGCAGGAATCTGTGTGCCATAAAACAATTGTCCCGGCAGCGCCACCATGCAATCGACGAGGTCTTCTTCGATCATGTTCTTGCGGATCTCGCCTTCCCCCGAGGTGTTCGACGACATGCTCCCATTCGCAAGCACGAAGGCAGCGATGCCAGACGGGGAGAGGTGATGAACCATGTGTTGAACCCACGCGAAGTTGGCGCTGTTTGCAGGCGGTGTTCCGTAACGCCAGCGGACGTCATCGCGCAGCCGGTCGCCGCCCCAATCGCTCATGTTGAAGGGGGGATTGGCGAGGATGAAGTCGGCCTTCAGATCTGGGTGAAGATCGTTGTGGAAGGTGTCATCGGCTTGGGGGCCGAGGTTCGCTTCGATGCCGCGGATGGCCAGGTTCATGTTGGCGAGGCGCCATGTCGTTGGGTTGGATTCCTGACCGAAAATCGAGATGTCGCCGAGACGGCCCCCGTGGGCGCGGATGAATTCCTCGGACTGCACGAACATCCCCGAGGAACCGCAGCATGGGTCGTAGACGCGTCCGTTGTATGGCTCGATCATCTCGACCAAGAGCCGGACGATTGAGCGTGGTGTGTAGAACTCGCCGGCCTTCTTTCCTTCCTTGCTGGCGAACTGGCCGAGGAAGTACTCATAAACCTGTCCGAGGAGGTCGCGAGAGTTGCTACCCGCTTCGGCGAGCCCGATGGTCGAGATGAGATCGATCAGCTCCCCGAGGCGGCGCTTGTCGAGGACAGGGCGGGCATAATCCTTCGGTAGCACACCCTTGAGCGACGGGTTGTCCCGCTCGATCGCCTCCATAGCCTCGTCGATGAACTTCCCGATCTCGGGGCGTTTGGCGGAGGCTTGGATCATGTCCCAGCGGGCTTCTTGCGGAACCCAGAAGACCTGTTCGGCGCGGTACTCGTCGGGGTCCTCGGGGTCGGCCCCTTCGGATTGCTGCGCGAGGAGCTCGTTGCGCCGCCGGTTGAAGGAGTCGGAGATGTACTTAAGGAAGATGAGACCGAGGGCCACGTGCTTGTACTCGGATGGGTCCATGTGGCCGCGCATCTTGTCGGCGGCTGCCCATAGTGTGGCTTCGAGCTTGAGGGGCTTGAAAGTCTTGCGGTTCTTCTTGAGCCAGGCCTCGACCTCATTCTTGTCGAAGACGAGACTCTCGTAGCCGGGCAGTGGATCGGGAAAATCGCCGCCCTTCTTCTTGCGCCATTGGGTGACCGCCGACAGAGAAACGCCAGCCATTGTTGCAATTTCATCCAAGCCGACCAGAGCTAACGCCGATACTTCAGCCATCACGCCTCCATGCTTAATCTAATTAAGTATCGTAACGGTCGTGCAGTTCGATCGCTCCGTTTGCCGGATGGGACACGGTATTTATCGGACCCCAGAGGGGTTGGTTAGGGAGGAACTCCTCAGGCAAGGGCCCTAGCCAGGCTCTGGGGCTCACTCGGAGACGATGAAGTCCCGTTAGGCTATGGGGAGTCCACCTAATATGTATGAAGGAGCAGAAAGATGGACAAGGACACGCCCGTAACCCGAGAGGTGTAAATGCAGCTAAGAACCGCCCGCATTGAAAATTATCGAGCCATCGACGAGCTTGAGCTGTCATTCTTGGACTCTCGCGGCCGCGTCCGGCCCATGACTGTATTGGCGGGCCCCAACGGTTCCGGGAAAACGAGCATTTTATTCGCGATAACAAACGCCCTTCGAGGCCCGCTCGGGTACAGGGCGGAAGAAGTTCCAGAGCCCGATACCGACGACATTAGGCTGCCTTCAGCCTCGCGAACGGCCTGGGCGAAATCCATTCCGGAAATACGAGTAAGTCTTGAATTGCAATTCGATGAGCAAGAGCAAGAAGCTATTCCAGAGTTGTTGCGTATCGTGGGGATGGAACCCCCGCCACCTCTTCCCGACGGCATTCTCAAAGTTCATTGGGTATTCCCTCCAAAGACACAGCCCGACGGTCTTAGGGATCAATGGTGGATGGTTTCGCTGGAGCCCCCATTTCATCACGTGCGTTCGTGGCTCAGTGCGAGGCGCCTAGCGATTAAGGCTTGGCGCGTCAAACAGCCCGGAATGTATCCGGAGTTACTGGACTCGATTGGTGGACTCTTTTTCTTTCCTCAGGATCGCAACCTGATGCAACGAGTGCTGGGCAGAGGCATCGAATCCGGTGTTCGCGATGTTGATTCGTCCGTCCAGGACGATGAGGGAGAGCGCGAATCAAGATTGTCTCCGGGACATCAGAGACCCGTCTTACCGGTGACGGATATCTTGAGATATATCAGTGATTATGCGAGGGGCCGCGTTCAAGCAATCCCTGATGAGAAAAATTGGGAAAAGAGGATCCAGGAAACATTCCACAAGGTTTGTTATCCGAAGGAGTATCTCGGCTACTTGTACAGGGAGGATGATCCGCTGGGCGCTCCAATCTTGCAGAACAATGGATATCAATACCCCTTGTCGCAAGCAGCATCAGGCGAACAGGTCATCCTCGAATACATCACACGCCTTACTTACCCGCGTCCTTTTGAACACAGCCTCATATTGATCGATGAGCCGGAGGTTCACCTACATCCTGCATGGACACGGCAGCTTTATCTCGCACTTTCCGAACTATCCCAAACGAATCAGTTTGTGATGTGCACTCACTCGATGGAGCTCCGACGGCGCGCAGCCGAAGATAACGCGCTAATCGAGCTCCAAGAGTTGGAAATTGAGGCTTGACCAAGACAACTGCCTACCGAAATCGGTACCCCCTCTCGGGCGAAGTGGCAGTCCTGTGTGAGGGAGACCTGGTCGGGTACGAAGCTGCACTGCTCGAGAGGTGGATCGCCCAAGAGCCGACTTTTAGCGTCGACGTGTGGCCGTGCGGAACAAAGACCGCCCTGTACGGAGTTAGCGACGCAATCGGTAGATCACGTCCGATCGTTGTTATCGAAGATCGTGACTTTCGAACCACGGAGGAGGCCGACAGGGATTGCAACGCCAAGGCCCAAGATCGGGCCAAGCGTGAAGTCGCAGTCAAAACATGGATGGCATGGAATCGAAACGAAATTGAAAATTACCTAATCGAGCCCGAGGTTCTCACACCGGTTCTTGCAGAATATTTTTCGATTTCGACTGACCTCGCTTACGATCGTCTAGGGGCGCTGATTCCCATTCTCAGAGGTGATCAGGCAGCGCAATGGGCGCTATACAACTTTCGGAGCAACCTTTCTACAGTAACTCTCGGAGGCCTTCCTAGAAGCACTCATAGGCCAGCATGGAGTGACACCACGAAGACTTTCTTGTCCCCTGCGCTTGCCGCAGTTGAATCGCAACTCCAGATCCTTGAGCAGGAGGCGACATCTGCGGCTACTCCTCGAGATTCACCTGCACCGTCCTTAGTTGAACTCTTTCGTGCTAAGAACTCCGAATGGGCTTCGGTGTCGGCATCCGATTCGGTTTGGAAAACGGAATGGTGCGGCAAGGATCTTCTTGTCACCATCGAGCACCAGTTCTCCGGCGAGTTCGGATGGGCTTCTCAGCCGGTGCGCTGGGACCAGCTCAAGCGTGCGGAAGCTGGAAAACTAGGACGAGAAATCGAATGGGAGTTACAACCCGCGCTTGTTGCATCATTCCTTTCTTGGCTTGCTTCTGATCAAGGGGGCTTGGTGTCGAAAGACTGGGTTCAGCTACGCGATGTCATTCGAGGTGCAGCGACGGTTACGGGCGCAGACCTCGAAACCTCCGTGGACTCATCATCCCAGTTCTGATGA
>JBDSRR010000188.1:0-4066 GCA_039929185.1 Actinomycetota bacterium | reverse complement strand
TCGACCTGGCGCACCGAACCGGCGATTACGCGCTCTTCAGCATGGCTGCGGCGGGTGCAGTGGCCATGGTCGACCACAAGGTATCTCGCATTTTCCTGCGTCGGATCGGACTCCTCGACAGCACCCGCGTTCTCGACGACGACGTCGCGATGCAGGAGCAGATCGAGAAAATCTTTGCAGAGATGTCGGCCGAGCCGCGTCCCGCGCAAGGCCCAACGCGCGACGAGATGCTCGCACTCTGTCGTTCGGCGGTAGGTGTCTAGCGAGCGCGATTAGCGCTCGCGGGCGATCCAGCCTGACCGTTGGAGGATCTCCGGGCGTAGTTGACTGACTAGTCTTCGTCGGCCCCGTTTTCGTTCTCTACTTCCTCGTCCTCTACTTCTTCTTCATCGTCATCCGAGTCATCAGGGTCTTCGCTGTCGGCCTCGGCATCGCCTTCGTTTTCATCCTCTGCCTCGCCATCGTCGGCATCTTCATTTTCACCTTGGTCGTCATCGGTTTCATCTTCGGTTTCAGCCTCCGGCGCCTCTGGTGCCTCTGGGACCGATTCCGTTTGGGAAGAAACTCCAACCAAGTCAAGCACTTCGTCTCTTAAGTCCGGGCTGGCCAAAGCGCTTCCCGCGACCAACATCAGAACCCCTACCACTATCGAAATAAGCGCCTTCTTTTTCATTTGCTCTCCTTTTTTCTCAATTTCGGCATTTAGACCACTAAACTGAAGTGTGGATATCGGCTCTCTTGTTGGATCCAAGATGCTTTCGGTTGGTCCGTCCCATACTTTACGTGAAGTCGCCACTCGCATGACTGAGTTCAAAGTTGGCTCTGCCGTAGTCCTAACCGACGCTGGGCCTGCCATCATCACCGAAAGGGACATCCTGCGCGGGGTAGCCGATGGAGTCGATCTTGATGCGACCACGGTGGACGATTACATGACTTCTGAGGCGATCACTGCTTCCACCAGTTGGGACGTGAAGACCGCTGCCAATGAGATGTCAACGCGCGGGTTCAGGCATCTGGTGGTGGTGGACGACGATGGCAAGGTGGTTGGAGTCCTTTCCATCCGCGACCTGGTTCAGTCGCTGCTCGATGGCTAGCTTCTGGGGATGACGCTGGTAGCAGTCGCTTTGAAGTTCACCCATAACTGAGTTCCAAGGATGATGCCAAGTTCTTCAAGTGCAGGACGGGTTACGACAGCGGTCACTGAGAAGTCGTTCTTGAGGTGGATGGTAGCGACTGCACCATGCCAGGTGACCTCCGTGACGGTGGCCTCGAAGTGATTCCTGGGGCTTGAGCCCGGCTGTTGGTCTTGAGAAAGAGTCAGTTCCTCTGGCCGAACGAGTAAGAAGACCTCGGTAGCGGCTACCAGATCGGTTACGACTTCGAATCGGTGATCGTTGACGGCTGCGGTTGCCAGGCCCCCGACACACGATTCAATCTTCGCGGGGATGATGTTATGCCCGCCAAGCAGACGAGCGACGTCTAGCGTTTGTCCACTCTGCATCATCCGTCCATCATCCATCACGGCTAAATAGTCTGAAACGCCCAGCGCCTCGTTCACTTCATGCGTAACCCACCCGGTTGCGCATCCTGTGCGCGAGGTAAAAGTCTTTAGAGTCGTGGCGATCGTTCGAGCACTCTCTTGGTCGATATGCGCTAGGGGTTCGTCGAGCAGCAAAACTTCTGGGTCGAGAACTATTGCGCGTGCGAGCGCGACCTTCTGGGTTTGGCCCCCAGACAAAGTGCGTACGTCGTGGCTGGCCAACTCATAAATGTCAAGGGCATCAAGAGCATCCTCGGCTCGACTTCGTCGCTGCCGCTTACCGATACGCCGCACCTTCATTCCGTACTCGACGTTTTCTTGCACCGAGCCCTGCCACATGATCGCCTTCTGAAGTGCTGTGACAAGGTCGTGCTTGCCGCCCGCGTGTTGCACTACTCCGTGTTGAGGGCGCTCCAGGCATCCCAAAATGCGGACCAACGTACTCTTGCCGCTGCCAGTCCGTCCCATGATGCACGTGACTTTCCCGGACGTTAACTCGATCTGATCGACGTTCAATTCGAACGTGCCATATCGGTGTCGTATGCCCGAAGCCTGCAATGGGTTCATCGGCGTGTCTGTGCTCTTGTTAGGAAGATGTTCACGATCGCGATCAAAACTAAAAGGATGATCGCGAATGCCAATGCTCGGTCGAAGCGCCCTTGTCGTGTTTCTTGGACGATCGCGGTGGTCATTGTTCTGGTGTAGTTGTGTCCTCCGACAAGCAGGTTGCCTCCGGTGATGATTATCGCCCCCACCTCCGAGATGGTGATCCCGAACCCAGCGATGCATGCAGCCACCAAAGATGGACGTGCTTCGCGCGCAACTAACCGAGCCTGCTGGATGCGTCCGGCCCCTAAGCCTCGCGCTTGAAGTCTGATGTCTGGATGCAGCGCAGCGATGGCCGCCATGGTTATTCCAGCGATCAGAGGAACCGCCAATGGCACTTGGGCGATGACCATGGCCGTTGGCGTAAAAAGTAGGCCGGCCTGTCCAAAGGGGCCGTCGTTACGAAGAGCCATGAACACGAAAAGTCCAACGACGACCGGGGGAAGTCCCATGGCGGAGTTGACCAAGACTAAGAAGCCGCCCTTACCGGCGAAGCGGGTCATCCCAAGAGCCAAGCCCAAGGGCAGCCCGATGGCAATAGCGATCGCCAATGAAACGGCTGAGATCTTAAGGCTTGTTGCGATCACTTCAAGCGTGTACGGATCACCATCGAGCAATAAACGAAGGGCATGCATCATGGACCTGCGGGAGTGACGGGAGTGAAAAGGCCCTGCCGAGCAATGACCAGTTGGCCCTTACTGTTCGTCAACCAATCCGCAAAACTGATCGCTGCCGCCATGTTCCGAGCATCATTCACGACGATCACGCTGTAAGGGTTGCGCAGACCTACTAGGCGCAGCGCCTTCAGGTTGTCGATGCTCCGAGTTACCGCAAACGTTGAAGAATCGGTCAAAGCGTAGGCACTCTTCTCGGAAGCAACAACGAGCGTTTCTGCCTGCCCTTGCCCGCTTTCTAAGTACCAATCTCCTGTTGGAGTAATGCCAGCAGCGGACCACAGCTGCATCTCTTGTCGGTGAGTGCCTGAATCGTCACCGCGTGAAATGAATGTCTGTTGAGACCTTGCGATCAAGGCAAGCGCTTGCTGAATCGTCCCGCCGTTCGATGCCGATGCGGGGTCAGACGATGGACCAACGATGATGAATTCGTTGTTCATCACTGCCTGCCTGCTCACTCCGTGGCCATCTTTCATGAACGCGGTTTCTTGTTCTGGAGAATGCATCAATAGAACATCTGCATCCTTGTTCTTGCCCAATGCGAGTACCTCTCCCGAGCCTGCAGCGATCGTCTTTACCTGCGTTCCAGGATTATCTGCTTCGAATTGGCGTGTCAAAAGATCCAACAGCCCTGAGTCTTGAGTGCTTGTGGTGGAAGCGAGCACAAGTGTGGTTCCCTTATCCGTCGATGTGCAAGCGGTCGCTAGAAACAGCAGGAGACACAGGGTTACTCGTCTCACAGACCGAGTACCGAACCAAGTTCATCCCATCTGTAGATAACGGCATCGGCATCTTCGCCTTTGGACTCTGGCGATTCGGGCGTCCAAACGCCGTCGGGGGTTCCGTCTGGTGATAGCCCATCGTTGTGCACCCCTGCGAAGCGGATCGTTCCCATGCCAACGGCGCGTGCTCCGGCGATGTCTGTGCGACGCAGGTCTCCTATGTGCACCGCGCTCTGGGCATCTGTACCGATGGTGCCCAAAGCCGCATCGAACATCGCACGATGGGGTTTTGGTTTACCGACCACATCGGAAAAGAAGTAGTGGTCCACACGAAGGCCGTGTTCGTCCAAAAAACGCTTTACGTGGGCACCCGGGGTGAATCCGGTGTCACAAATGAGCGCGGACGGGATGCCTGCCTCCTTTAGTAAACGAAGGGCATCAGCCGCTCCGGGTACTGGTCTGGTGCCAACCTCACTCGTAGCGTTGCCTAGGCTGTGGGCCAGTTGCGATGTTAGGTCTTCGTC
>JBDSRR010000187.1:0-4885 GCA_039929185.1 Actinomycetota bacterium | reverse complement strand
AGACCACGTAGATCGTCCCGTTGTGTTCGCTCATCTGGGTCCCCTGAACCGTGACGTTCCAACCGGCCCCAGAACCACGAGCATCGTTGATTTGAAAGGCATCCATCGCTGCGGTTGTCGTCTGTGCTACTCCGTTCAGGGTGATCCCGGCGAAGTTGGCGACCGTCGGTGCTGTGGTGATTGCAAGTGAGCCGGCAGTCACGATTATGTCGGTGGCGTCGACACCAAAGGCTGAAGGTGCGGTGGCGATTATCGTGCCTGCCACAAGCCCTGATGCAACGAATTTTCTGAGCTTCATTCTCTTGACTCCTGTCCTGTTTCTGGCCTACTGGGATTCACTAATCTAAGGTTCGGCTCCTGATGCCGGTCGCTAAATGGCCCGTCTTGACTATTTGCAGAGTAGTCAGCGTCATAATGGTGCCCAGGATGACTATTTGAAGATCGGGATGATTGGGCTTGGTCGCATGGGCGGAGCTATGGCGACGCGCATCCGACGGGCGGGACATGAGGTGGTTGGTTACGTTCGGGACCCCGAAATCACCGACGTAAAAACCTTGAAGCTATTAGTTGAGGCGCTTGCGCCCCCTCGGGTCGTGTGGATCATGGTCCCGGCTGGAGATGCCACCGAGGGGGTCATCGAAGAGATCTCCCCGCTTCTTTCCCCCGACGACTTAGTCGTTGATGGGGGCAACTCCCACTTTCGAGATTCCATCCGCCGAGGAGAGTCGCTGAACCAGCTAAGGGTCGGATTCATCGACGCCGGAGTAAGCGGGGGAGTTTGGGGGCTCGAGTCGGGCTACAGCCTTATGGTTGGAGGTGCGGCAGAACATGTTCGAGTAGCGATGCCCATCTTCGAAGCTCTAGCTACCCCCGATGCCTTCGCTCATGTGGGACCGCAAGGTTCCGGACATTTCACGAAGATGGTCCACAACGGGGTGGAATACGGGATGATGCAAGCGCTTGGCGAAGGCTATGAGATGTTGTCTGCGAGCGATCTGCCCATTGACATCCCAGCCGCCCTTGAAGTGTGGAGACACGGCAGTGTGGTGCGTTCGTGGCTGCTCGACTTGCTCGTTCTGGCCCTGAAAGACGACCCAGGTTTGACGAAAGTGCGTGGCTGGGCCGAGGATTCGGGCGAGGGAAGATGGACGGTGGATGAAGCGGTGAACCTGGGTGTTCCGTTGCATGTCATATCGGCCGCCCTGTTTGCCAGGTTCGCGTCACGCCAAGATGAGGCCCCGGCGATGAAGGTTGTCGCCGCCCTTCGCAATCAATTCGGCGGACATGCCGTCAAGTAGTGAACTCACCTAGTTAGGATTGCAGGTATGTCAACTCAATTCAGGATGCCCCAGCTGGGCGAAACGGTCACCGAGGGAACGATCACTCGTTGGCTCAAAAAAGAAGGCGAGACCGTAGAAGCGGACGAGCCGTTAGTGGAAGTTTCAACCGATAAGGTCGACAGCGAGATCCCTTCACCGATCGGAGGAACCGTGTCCAAGATCAACTTTCAAGAGGGCGAGACAGTGTCAGTAGGGCAGGTCATCGCAGAGATCGGAGATGGCATTGCCGTAACCGAAGCACCCGAGCAGGTCCAGCAGCCGGAGCAGGTCCAGCAGCCGGAGCAGCCCGAGGAAGCCGAGAAGACCATCGTGCTCGAACCGCGCAACGTTGAGCCGCAAAACGTTGAGCCGCAAAATGTTGAGCCGACCAGCGAAGAAGCAACACCCAGCGGTGACGTCAACGAATCTCGCCGAGGCATCCTTTCGCCGCTTGTGCGCAAGCTTGCCAGTGAACACCATGTTGACCTGACTACATTGAAGGGTTCTGGCACCGGCGGCCGCATAACGAAGCAGGACATCTTGTCGACGGTTGGTCAATCCCCAGCCGCCGAGGCAGCCGCCGAGGTTGCCGCCGAACCCGTTCCCGACCAGCCAAAGACAGCCGTTGCTGCCCCTGCCGCGGTCGGCGACGAAATCATTCAATTGACACCTATGCGCAAGTCGATCGCGGCCAACATGGTTGCGTCGCTTCACGAAACTGCCAGGGCATGGAACACCATTGAGATAGATATGACAAATATCGCGCGCCTGCGTGAAAAGGCGGGCGACGCATTCAAACAGCGAGAAGGGTTTTCGTTGACGTGGATGCCTTTCCTTTCAAAGGCAACCAGCACGGCCCTGCAAAAGTTTCCCCAAGTCAACTCCACTTGGAACGGTGACGGAACCATAACTCGTAAACATCATGTCAATCTCGGCATCGCGGTAGCACTTGAAAATGGGCTCATAGTTCCCGTCGTGAAGGGTGCCGACGGCATGAACCTGGTCGGACTAGCCAGGGGAGTGCGCGATGTCGCAACTCGCGCTCGTACTAAGAAATTGACTCCCGACGATGTTGCCGGTGGTACATTCACCATCACCAATCCCGGACCATTCGGGTCGATCCTTTCGGTGCCGATCATCAACCCCGGCCAAGCAGCGATACTGGCTTTCGACGCGGTGGTCAAACGCCCTGTCGTGATCACCGATGAGCACGGAGAAGACGCCATCGCCGTTCGGCAGATGGTTTTCATATCGATGTCGTGGGACCACCGTGTCATCGATGGCGCTGATGCCGCGCAGTTCCTGGCTCACTTGAAAGAGTTGCTTCAAGAGGCGGACTTTTCGTCCGATCTTGCTGGGTACATATCAGCCGAGTAGCTGTGAGACAGCTTTTGGTTGTAGATGCCGGAGTAGTTGCATATGACGTTGCCTGTGACTGGATGCGCGAACTTCATCGGCAGAGGGTGGCCGATGAGGTCGGCGACGTCCTGCTCATGCTGGAGCATCCACATGTTTACTCCATGGGTCGAAGTTTTATCCCCGAACATCTGATCTGGGATGACGAGAGTCTTCGTCGGCGAGGCATCGCTTTGCATGAGGCCGATCGTGGGGGAAGCATTACCTATCACGGTCCAGGTCAACTTATTGCTTACCCGATAGTCGACCTTCGAAGACCCGGTCAGGAATTCCCTGATGCGATCAAATATCTGAGAACCCTTGAGGAGGCGGTCATTCGAACAGTAAGACGATTCGGCCTAGTCGCTAGACGGCGAGAGGGCATGACGGGAGTGTGGGTGGGTGATCTGAAACTTGCCTCCATAGGGGTGAACATCAGTCGAGGCGTTTCCAAACATGGATTAGCCATAAACGTTGGCACGGATCTTAAGTATTTTGACGGGATGGTTCCTTGCGGCATGCCAGAGGTAGCGATCACTTCGATGGAGCGCATGCTCGGTCGCCCTGTCTCTACCGGTGAGGTGATCGAACGACTGGCAAAGAATCTTGGCAAAACTTTGCACCTAAGAACTGTGTTCGGCGATGTTAAACATCTTGGCCTTCGGGGGCCAGGATCGGCGTCGAATGTTGTCGAACTGCGGGCAGCGGCCGATGAGTGACCAGACGCGGGTGCCTCGGCCCCCATGGCTAAAGACCAAGCTCGTTACCGGCCCTAACTATGTAGATCTCAAGCGATTGGTTCGTGGACTCGATCTGCATACGGTCTGCGAGGAGGCACGTTGCCCGAATATCTATGAATGCTGGGAAGCGCGCGAAGCGACGTTCCTTATCCTTGGCGATCAGTGCACTCGTCGATGCGGCTTTTGCGATATAGCGACAGGCAAACCAGGCCCGCTCGATTTCGGTGAACCGGTTCGCGTTGCCGAGGCTGTTGCGAAGATGGGTCTCAAATTCGCCGTCATAACTGGCGTCGAGCGTGACGATTCGTCGCCAGCAACCGTGGCGGCTATATGGGCGGCAACCATAAGAGCCATCCGCGACCGTATTGCAGATTGCGGAGTCGAAGTTTTGACTGGCGACCTGAAGGGTGATCGCGATGCTTTGAAGCTGATCATCGAAGCCCGACCAGACGTTTTCGCGCATAACCTTGAGACCACCGAGCGCCTGCACAAGCAGATCCGACCAGGGTTTCGTTATCGTCGTTCTCTCGATGTCCTTCGCATGGCCAAAGAACTTGACGCGACGATCCCGACGAAGTCGAACATCATCGTGGGCATGGGCGAGACCTTCGACGAAGTTATCGATTGTCTCGGCGACCTGCGCGAAGTTGGGGTCGACATCATGACCATCGGTCAGTACCTTTCGCCATCGGTTACTCACCACATACCCGTAGACCGTTGGGTCACTCCGGAAGAGTTCGCCGAATACAAGCGCATCGGTGAAGAGTTGGGCTTTGCCTGGGTTGAAGCAGGTCCGTTGGTCAGATCGTCATATCACGCGGGAAAACAATATCGCGCAGCGTCTGCTCGACTCTAGCTAGGGATCCGGATCGGGATCTGGATCGGGCGGGTCGTTAAAACGGGAATCATCTTGAGCGATGGCCCCGATGACGTCGCCCCAGTGCACGTTGGCACCATCCCAACCAGAGATCGAAGTATCAGAGTCGATATCTAATCCCCTATTGTGATTGTCAGTGACTATCGCATCCGGTGTAGTTGCCACCGGGCGTACCAGTTCAACCAGGTCGCCTCCTTGGGACGCTGGCCTGCGGAACCTGACCACATCTGGTTCACCTTCGACTCCGTATCCGCCTTCATGAACCAGTCTGTGATGAAAGGTGCAAAGGTATAAGAGGTTGTCCAGAGAAGTTTCGCCTTGTCGTGTCCAATGTTGGATGTGGTGGCGTTGAACATGGCGATATCCATCGCATCCGGGGAAACGGCATCCAAGATCACGGATGTGAAGCGCCTTGCGTATACCTATTGGGATGTTTCTTGTCTTGCGACCGACGCTTAAAGGACCATCTTCGCCATGGTGCATCGAAACGATGCTCGCATCACAAGATAGACGTCTGGCTGTTTCGGTTGGGATGGAAGGACCATCTTGTATGC
>JBDSRR010000186.1:0-2431 GCA_039929185.1 Actinomycetota bacterium | reverse complement strand
GCTGAACCGACGCCATCATCTTCACGTGACCCATGTAATGGATGGGACTGTCGCCCATAGCGCAATCGAACACTGAGAAATGTTCGGGCTTCATGAACGGCGCACCCTTGACAGTATTGTTCTCGCCCACATAGGCGACTATCTCCGATGCCTGCTCCGATGGATACCCCAAACGCTTCAAAGCACTGGGAACACGCTGGTTCACGATCTTCATGGTTCCCCCACCAACCAGCTTCTTGCTCTTCACTAGCCCTAAATCGGGCTCGATGCCGGTCGTGTCGGCGTCCATCAAAAACGAGATGGTGCCAGTTGGGGCGAGCAGGCTTACTTGGGCGTTGCGATATCCATACTTGCCGCCCAATTCGACGGCTTCGTCCCAGGCCTTTCGAGCAGCCTCGAAGATCTGGCCGGGGGCGACATCGACATCGATGTCATCAAGAGCCTGGCGATGCCGACTAACGACATCGAGATGGGCTTCAGCATTTCCCGGCTTATTCCAACCCGGATAGGGACCGAGTACGGATGCCAATTCGGCACTGCGTCGGTATGCAACACCAGACATCAGTGCCGTGATCGACGCTGCCCATGCACGGCCCTCGTGAGAGTCGTACGCGATGCCTTCGTCCATCAGCAAAGCACCCAGATCGGTGTAGCCAATACCCAGTTCGCGGTAATCGGCCACCATGTCGGTGATCTTTTGCGTTGGATACTCGGCATTGGTCACTGAGATATCCATGGCGGTCAACGTTGTTTCAACTGCAGCGACGAATGCGTTCACTTGGAATGCACCATTAGCGTCGAGAAACTGAGTCAAACGAAGGCTGGCTAGGTTACAAGAGGTATTCGCGGGACGAACGAATTCCCCACAATTGGAAACGACAAGCCCGTTGACGATGTACGAATGGTTGCGCTTCTCCGTCAAGTTGTAAGTCAGCTCGAAGCCGTCAGATTCTGCCGACACCAAATGCACATTGGGATCGGTCTTGTAAACCTCATGTGTCACAAACTCCGCAAGCTTCTGCGACTTTGCTGGGAGGCTAAAGCCAACACTCTTGGCGAACTGGCTGATCGACGGCCCAGAGATACGGAGGTCCCATCCGGGCAGGCTTTCGTAAGACCGTTCCTCGCCGGCAACCGTTGTATACGTGAAGCCTGTTCTCTTTCGCCGCTTCTCTTCATATATACGGCTGGAAACTCCGAAGGTAGTGAGTAGACGCTGAACGCCCTTCAACAGCTCACTTGAGCGGCTGGATAGCCCGACATAGCGGGTCCCCTTATCGGGCTGACTCTCAGACGCACATCCGTCCGCATCAAACAAGGACTTTAGGAACGCTGCCTGAACCTCGACCGGTGCCGTGAAGATGGCCTCAGGGATTCGCTTATCGGCAGCAGTGGCTCGCTTCAGCCCCAACGCCTCGATAAATCGAATCAGCGCGTGCCGCGTGACTCTTAGCTGCATGGTTCCGTTGGTCTGAACAGCCACCTTTGGGACGCGACCATTGAGCTCAGTCAAGAACGCTTGATGCCTGGGCATGATGTGCTCTTGATCTTCCTTCGAGCCGTAGATGGTCGAAAACCCTCCCTCGCTGAAGCAGCCGTCACCTACGAGCCAACCGAGATAGTCGCCTAGGTCTTCACTCCACTTCTCGGGAAGGTTCATCGGCTGCCGTTGTTCACTCTTGAGACGTCTACTGGCGATGCCAGCCTCCTCAGGCAACGCCCAGTCGGCCATAGTGGCTGGAGTCGCAACGTCCAAGGTTTTGACGGTGTCTTCCCGCGTCAATTCACACGCCGGAACCATCCCTCGGTTCGAGGTGAAGAACCTGTGATTAGGCGTAGCCCGAACTTCCATGCCATTCGAGAACTTGAGTTTTAGAACTTCGTTGACACCAGTAACCATGTACTGAACGGGAATCGTTGCCTCGACGCGGGTCGCCGGATCCGTGCTGGAAGTCTCGTCGTGAGTATAGACACCGAAAGATTCTCCTTGGGCGGCCCGCATAACCAACTGATCGATGCGTACCAAACCTTTGTCGGTATGCACCAAAGCGTCGCCAGGAAAACATGGATTTGTTGCACGGATGGGGCCCTCGGAAGGCGAGGTGTGCCAGCGATTCATGGTGTCGAGATAGAAGACACCAGGATCAGCGCAATCCCATGCTGCTTGGGCGATCTGGCGCATCAGTTCGCGCGCCTTCAAGGTTTTGACCACTCGGCCATCCTTCACGGCCTTCAAGTCCCAGTCTTGATCTTTGGTGTAGGCCTCGAGGAATGCGTCTGAGAGACCGACCGAATTGTTGGCATTTTGATATTGAAGAGAGTGCGAATCGCTGCCGTCAAGGTCCATATCGAAACCTGCTTCGCGAAGAACCCTTGCCTTTTGCTCCTCACGTACTTTGCAGTTGATGAACTCTTCAACATCGGGATGATC
>JBDSRR010000185.1:0-5443 GCA_039929185.1 Actinomycetota bacterium | reverse complement strand
CCGGAGCCTGAACCGGAGCCTGATTCAGCCCCGGCCGACGTTGAAGAGGAAGCCTCCAACTCAGCACCCTAGCCCCTGTCGGATGCCCCGCTGGGGTTGGGAACAAATCTAACCTGAATCCTTGACTCTGCCTTGCTGAGCCCAATATATTGTGTCGTTCGTTCAGTGGACCACAATATATTGTGGATAAGGGAGAGTACAATGCAGGTAGAACATGTGGAATAGCGGGGGACATCTGTGGATACCCTGCCTAGAAGGTCTGTTGATAACAGTTATCCCCAATCCATCCTTGTGTCGTACCTGTGACCTACACTATCGAACATATGTACGATAAAACTAAGGCGGGCAGCCGGGTGGGCGCGGCGCTGCGAGAAGGTCCGGGCCAGGGCAAGGTGCCTCCTCATAACCTTGAGGCGGAGGAATCTGTTTTGGGTGCCTGCCTGCTATCGCGCGAAGCGATCGCAAATGTGCTCGAGATAGTTGCCGCCGAAGATTTCTACAAGCCAGCTAATACCGAGATCTTCAAGGCCATGATGGAGTTATTCCGAAAGGGAGAGCCCGTTGATGCCGTGACCTTGGCTGAGGAGCTGACGAGAAGAAACGCGATCGATTCTGTTGGGGGAAAGCCCTACATCTTCACCTTGGTTGAGACGGTTCCAACTCCGGGCTCGGCCCCCTACTACGCACGGATAGTCGAAGAGTTGGCGCTTCTGCGCCGACTGATCGAAGCAGCGCACAGCATCTCCGACATGGCGTTTTCAGTGCCTGAAGAGGTAGATGAGACCGTGGACAAGGCGCAGCATCTTATCTACGAAGTATCGCAGCGCCGACGTGCAAGCGACTTTACGGAGTTGCGCGACCTGCTTGCCGAGAGCATGGAAATGGTCGAGAAACTCTACGAAAAAGGATCATCGATCACTGGACTTCCTACTGGGTTCACCGAACTCGACAAGATAACCGCGGGCCTTCAGAATTCCAATCTAATTATCATCGCTGCTCGCCCCGCTATGGGTAAGTCGTCACTAGCCCTTTCCATCGCCCAGCATGCTGCTGTCGAAGAACAGATACCGGTTGTGATGTTCTCGCTTGAAATGTCAAAGGCCGAACTCACGCAAAGGCTTATCTGTTCAGAGGCTCGGGTCGACTCCAACAGACTCAGACGAGGTGCTTTGCAGGAATCGGATTGGCCAAAGATCTCGCACGCTCTCGGCAAACTTGCCGAAGCTCCCATCTTCATCGACGACTCTGGGCACGTGACCATCATGGAGATGCGGGCGAAGTGTCGCCGCCTTAAGGCCAAGCATGGCCTGGGCCTCGTCATCGTCGATTACCTGCAATTGATGCAGTCGACTCGTTATACAGACAACCGCGTGCAAGAGGTCGCCGATATATCGCGAAGCTTGAAACTTCTTGCCCGCGATCTCGACCTGCCTGTCATCGCACTTAGCCAGTTGTCGCGAAACGTCGAACACCGCACCGACAAGCGACCATTGCTGGCTGACCTTCGCGATTCGGGATGTCTGACCGCCGATACGCGAATCTTGCGCTCCGATACCGGTGAACAGGTCACCATGGGAGAGTTGTTCGCGAGTGCAGAACAAAACGTACCGATCTGGACCTTGGATGACGACCTAAAGCTAAGGCCTGGCATCATGACCCATGTGTTTGCAAGCGGGACTAAGGAGGTGTTCAAGCTCACCTTGCGCAGCGGCAAGTGCATCACGGCAAGTGCGAACCATCCTTTCCTTAGCCTCGACGGGTGGAAGCGACTCGATGAGCTGGTCATCGGGACGCGTCTGGCCACCCCTAGCGAAATTGCCGCTCGAACTCTGGTACTCGCCCACAATGGTGCTGGTCAACACAGGGCGGCTCATGTCCTGGGCGACGATGACATGCATCTGGCCAGCGAGTCCGATCTGCTATGGGATGAGGTCGCCACCATCACCTACGCGGGGGCCGAGCAGGTTTACGACGCAACCGTGCCCGTCACTCACAACTTTGTTGCAGAAGGGATCGTCACCCACAATTCAATAGAACAAGATAGCGACGTGGTCATGTTTATCTATCGTGATGAGGTGTATAACAACGACTCAGTGAACAAAGGTATTGCCGAGATACATATCTCCAAGCATCGTAACGGCCCTATCGGCAAGGTGGAATTGGCGTTTCTTGAGCACTTCACGAAATTCGCCAACCTAGCTCGCTCACATTGAGTCGGCGTCGGCGTCGAGGGCGGCCTGGTCGTCGAAAGGTGGGCGGTAACGCCCCTCTTGGCTTCCTGGCGCTGTACGTCATCGTTGGCATCGTCTTTACCATCGGTTCCGTGAATTGTTTCAACTGGCATCACTACCGCGACAGGATGCAACATCATCCCGGTCAACCCGACCTTTTGTCCGAGGTGTGGACGACCATATTTTGGCCTGGTTATCTGCTCGGCGACATCGTTGATACAGCTGGCATCTTCAATTGCACGCGCCATCCTTAGGGTGGCCCGTGAGACTGCGATCGGCTATGGAGTGTGGCGCTGGGTGCGCTATTCTCGCAGACGGCCCACACCGCCAACCTCTTCCTGAGGCTGTGTTACTTTTCGCTGGTGATTAAGCGACTTCTATCAGCGGTACTTATCTTTACCATTGTCGGGTTGCCCGCCGGTAGTAAGCAGACGTCTAAGGCCATTGCCGCGGCACCACTTCATGTTTCGGGAGACTACATCTATGACCTCAACGACTCTTTGTTGAGGCGGTACCCGTCGCGTTTCGGGGGCACGGCTGGAAACAACGCATTCAAAACATCTCACGATGAATTCGCCGATGCTGTTGTCGCGCTTCTCAAGACAATCATGGCCCCTCTTGATGACCCCGGCACCTACGCGGAATTGCGTCCTTTCGTCAATGAAGGTAGTCCTTTCTACAACATCATCGCGGTTGTTCCCGGCACCGATCCTGTGTTGAAGAACGAGTTCGTATTGGTGGGAGGGCACTACGACTGCACCACCTGGACGCTGGATGGAGCTATCGACTGCGGCATGCAAGTTGCGTTAACTGCCGCAGTGTTGAAAGCGTTCGTCGATTACTGGGTAGGCAATCGCATTCGTCCCAAACGCAGTTTGATGGTCGCCTTTTTCGACGGTGAAGAGCAGTGTCTATGCGGGTCAGTCTCTTTCACCACGACCGATGCATATCGTGGCATGAACCATCTTGCGAGTAAAAATTTCGATCTGCCTCCGCAAGCTTCAGTAGTCGCTTATCACGACACAGACATGATCGGGGCGAATTATCCCGGAAGATATTTCGGGCGCTCAGATCTTGATTTCATGCCGCTCAATGTTTCGTCCGCTCCCACCTACACCGATGGCGAAGGCCCCGACGATCGGCTCGCGCGGGCATGGGAACCTTATGCCGCAACGGCTCCAGCCCATGCGGCCAAGTTCATGCTTTATCGGCAAGATATGAAAGCCGCACGCGACCGACTCTTCGTGGATATGCGAACTAAATTCGCACACACATCCTTCACGTATCGTGACGGCCAAACGCGCCCGCTGTTCACTGAATCCCAAAAGAAATACGTCAACATCCAAGATGATCCCGCCGATCGTTCTGACCATTCTGTCCTCATCCTTCAGGGGATCCCCGCCGAGATATCTATCGGCATATGGGACCCGAACTCGTCGAATCCGGGGCTGCTTAGCTACCACAATGCGAACGAGACGCTTGAATTCTTGAACTACATGTACTCAGGCCAGCAACGCCGGTCGGCTGAAACGATCTTAGGCGTTGAAACCGCCGGCATGTTCGTTGCCTACACGATGGGAGCGAACAAGCCTGAAGAGGGATTGTTCTTGTTGGGAGAAACCGGTGCTCCATAAACTGCTTGGCGGCCTCGGTATCTGTTTGCTCGTAGCTTCAACGGTTTCCGCTCAAGCCGGCGAGAGTCAGTGGAGTGCTGTTGGGGCAAAAGGCGCGAATGTCCGTGCCATTGCGATCGATCCATCGAACCAAAACAATGTGTATGCCGCCGCCCGCAATGATGGAGTTTGGCGATCGACAGATCGAGGCCATACATGGGTTCAGTCCAATGCTGGTTTGGACTTTATAGCGGCGTGGTCGGTGTCGGTCGATCCTTCGAACCCGAAGATCGTTTGGGCTGTAACCGAGATCGGTGGGGCGTATCGCTCCAGTGATGGGGGCCGAAGTTGGTCACATACCCACTCCGGCATGACCGACTCGGTTGATGATTATCCCATCGAAGTTCCCAGCCAGATCACTACCGATCTTGGGGGCTGGACCGACAAGGATCCTTCAAAGGCCAACAGGGGCGGCATGTGGGGTTACCCGATAGATCAATGTGTTTCGGAGCAATCGCAAACCGGTCCAGGCACGCGGTGCGCTGGCCGAGGGGATCGCCCCCCTGGTGGCTATGACCTCAAGGATCCAGATGTTGATCCCGTGACGACAGGTGATCAGCCTGCGCCTAATCCCTATCCAAAGGTGATCTTTCACTTTCAGTTCGGCTCCGACATCGTTGCCTTTGCAGGGGGCGCCATCTTCACCGGGTTTAGGGCCGCGAACAATAGCTTCGCGGGTGGAAGCTTTATCACCAATAACGCGGGTTCGACCTGGGAGATGAACCTTCGTTCTGCAGATGGGAAGCCTAAGGCCGGACAGAACAAAGGTAGAAGTTCGGCAAATATCTGGCGTGTGCGAGTGGCAACCACCGATGCTAACCGCATGTATCTTGCATCGACGGCGGGAGTTTGGCGTTCGATCGACGGAGGCAAGACTTGGGCAGGGGATGCTCCCGTGGCCGTGGGCGCGGCAAGTCCCAATCCGGTCTCATCTGTTGTAGGGAGCTTTTTTGGCGCAGGAGGGGTTGAGGTGCGTGGCTTAGCGGTTGATCAGACCAATCCCGACATCGTCTATGCGGGTACGTGGAGCGACGGGATACATCGCTCTGTTGACGGTGCCAAGACTTTTACAAAAACCTCGACCGGGTTGCCTGAGGGCGCAGGCATATGGGATATCGCCGTTAGCCCAATCAACCCGAAAAACTTGTTCGCGGCGGTGTATTACGGCGGCGTATATCAATCTTCGGATTCTGGCCAAACTTGGTCACCCTTGAACGCAGGCTTCGACGAAGACACCCAAAGACAGGTGTATTCGGTGGCGATAGACAAAGGAGGCTCGCCACAGAACCTTTATGCCGGGACTATCAATGGCCTTTGGTCGATATCGTCTTCAAACTTTGGAAAGTCACCTGCTCTGGCTTCAACGGGGACCAATGTTTGGATGCGTGTGGCAGGAGTGGTTCTTCTTGGTGTCGGCTTGGTGATTGGGAAGATGAGAGCGGGTGACGAGAATCGGACTCGCGCCTGAAGCTTGGGAAGCTTCCGTTCTACCATTGAACTACACCCGCACAACCCCGACATTCTAATATGCGTTCATGA
>JBDSRR010000184.1:0-3058 GCA_039929185.1 Actinomycetota bacterium | reverse complement strand
CGAAAAACGTCTGGAAGATGTCGAGCATCGAGATTCGGCTTTGGACGATCAGTAGGAAATCAGATGCAACCAATAGGCCTGCGACGGTTGCGATCCAACGGTCTCTGAAGAGTTTGCGGGCAAGAAGGTAAACCAGAGCGATGGTTGCCGTACCGAATACCGCAGCGGCCACCCGCCAGCCGAACTCGTTGTAACCGAAGATCTTTATCCCGATGGCGATCAGCCATTTGCCAAGCGGTGGATGAACATATGACTGCTCGGTTGCCTGTTCGGTATGGCACACGAATTGTCCCAGCCGAAGGTACAGACATGCATCTTTGGCGTAATAGGTTTCGTCGAAAACGAAGCCTGCCGGTATGGTCAATCTTATGAACCGTATGAGTGCGCCAAAGGCCGTAACCAGAATTAGCGCCAGAGTGTCTGGCCGCGCCCATGGCAGACTGTTCTTCGACGCGGCCTTGCTCACTCGGGCAGTATAAGCAACGTGAGATCGCTCACCCTTGCAAATGGTCATTCGATAATGGTGCATGAGGCACCCGATGCGGTTGCGCGCATGCGTGGGCTGATCGGCCAGACAAGCATCCCTGCGGGTGAGGGACTTCTTCTAAAAGGTAAACAGGTTCACACTTTCGGGATGCGATTTTCCATCGACGCCATCTACCTGGGACGTGCGGGTTCCGTATTGAAAGTGGTGACTCTGGCCCCCAGACGTGTTGGGCCTTTTATGTGGTCAGCCAAGAAGGTCCTTGAGATGGGCGAAGGGGAAGCATCTCGTGCTGGGATCCTTCCAGGGATGACTCTTGCTCTATGAGTCTTTATATCTGCGCTACCCCTATCGGTAACCTTGAGGACGTATCAAGCAGACTTATCCGTATCCTGGGCGAAGTTGATGTGATCGCGGCCGAGGACACTCGCCGAACCCGTCAGCTTCTCAATGCACTTGGGCTGAAAGGTCGCCTTGTAAGTTATCGCGATGCCACCGAACAAACGCAAACGACCCATCTGCTCAACCTGTTGAAGCAAGGCAAAGATGTCGCGCTTGTCAGTGACGGGGGCACTCCGCTGGTCTCTGATCCCGGCTATCGCATAGTGCGCGCGTGTATCGAAGAGGGCATCAAGGTGGAAGTAGTGCCCGGCCCAACATCGGTTATCGCAGCCCTGGTGTTGTCGGGTCTTCCGACCGCTCGGTTCGCCTTCGAAGGATTCTTGCCACGCAAGTTAGGGGAAATGCGTAGCTTATTTCGAAGCCTGGCCGCCGACCAACGGACGCTCATCTTCTTCGAGTCGCCAAGGCGCGTGACCAAATCGCTTCCGGTCATGTTGGAAGGATTGGGCAACAGGAACATGGCACTTGTTCGCGAGATCTCCAAAGTCTATGAAGAGGTCATCCGCGGGACCGTCAGCGAGGTTATCGCTTCGATCGGTGACAACGCCGTCTTAGGGGAAGTGGTGCTGGTGGTTGAGGGCACTAAAGAGCAGATCGACGCGAAGCAGCTTGCCATCGAGATGGCCGTGGCACTGGTACGTGATGGAACTGCGAAAAGTCGGGCGGCGCAAGAAGCGGCCCGAACCCACGGAGTGTCGAAGACCCAGATCTATCGAGCCCTCCTGGACTAGTGAGTCAACTCGTTGTCTTGACAGATTTATGGCCGAGCCGTATGGTTATATGGTTATGAAGACCACTCTAAACCTCGATGACCGGTTGTTCAAACTCGCCAAAAAAGAAGCTGCCGAGCGGGGCATTACCCTGACGAGCATCGTGGAAGATGGCCTAAGGGCGGTCCTATTCCCCCCGGCGAACGAAAAGCCATTCAAGCTGCGGCTCCCTGTCATCAAGGGCGGGAGCCTCCCGGATGTAGACATCGCCGATCGCAATGCCCTCTACGACCGGATGGAGGGACGTCACTGATCGCGGTCGACACCAACATCTTGATCTATGCCCATAGAGCGGAGTTCCCCCATGAGCATTCCGCCGCGAGCGCCACTTTGAAAGACTTGGCAGAAGGACCTTCTGCCTGGGCTATTCCCGTCTTCGTGATCCATGAGTTTCTGAGGGTGGCGACCCACCCAAGCATCCTGAACCCACCGACTCCACTCGTAGAGGCGATAGCGGTTATCGATCAACTACTTCAGAGCAGAAGCGCTCGCCTCCTCGGTCCCGGACAGCAGTACTGGCAGCTTCTGAAAGAAGTCAGCGTTGAAGGCGAGGCACGGGGCAATCTGATCTTCGACGCTGCCATCGTTGCGATTTGCCGGGAGCACGGAGTTTCGCAAATCCTCACCGAAGACCGAGACTTCGAGCGCTTCCCGGGGATCGAAATCCTCAGGCTGCCACGTATCAGCTCTAGCAGTTAGACGCCCCGAGCCGCGACCGTTGCCCGGAACCTCCGAACTAGCGCCACTAGCTCTGGGCGAAAGGATCCCAGTCGGTTGGGTCGACCGCTGCCTCTGGTGGCTTGCCGCCTGCAAGCTCGCTCCTGCATGATGTGCACACCATCCGTTCACGGAAAAGTGTGATGTCGACGGTGGAGCGGCAGAATACGCATCGGTCGTCGGTCACAGAAAGAATTATGCGGTCGTCTTGAACGGCAATATCTAGATGGTCGCCATCTTTGATCCCGAATGTGCGTCGTATCTCGGCCGGCAGAACGATGCGCCCGAGACCATCGACCTTTCGGTTTATCCCTGTATCCATGTTCCGAGGATAATATCCCTTATGACTGATACCTATTACATAACGACATCGATCCCCTATGTGAATGCGAAGCCGCACATGGGTTTCGCTCTTGAGATAGTCCAGACCGATGCTCTAGCGCGTTACCATCGCCTGCGGGGCGACGATGTTTGGTTTCTCACCGGCACCGATGAGAACAGTCTTAGCAATATCCAAGCGGCCGTTAAGGAAGGGATCCCCACGAAGCATTTGGTCGATCGCAACGCCCCCTTCTTTCGGGCGCTCAGAGAGCAACTCGACCTGTCGTTCGATGATTTCATCCGTACTGCAGATGAGGACCGGCATCTTGACGGAGCGCGCACATTGTGGGAGGCGTGTGACGCC
>JBDSRR010000183.1:0-2959 GCA_039929185.1 Actinomycetota bacterium | reverse complement strand
AGGTCGTTTTCAAGCTTCGCCCCGGAACAAAGTTTCACAATGGCAGGGAACTTGTGGCTCAAGACTTCGTATTTTCGATGTCGCGGTTCGCGCATCCCAAGACCGGCTCGACACAGCACTTCTTTTTTGACCGTGTTGCTGGCTACGCTGAACTGCGCTCGGGCGCTGCGCAAACCCTGAGCGGAGTAAGAGCCGTCGACACCAAAACCCTTGAGGTGCAGTTAACCAAGCCGTTCGCGGAATTCCCAGCGATCATGGCGCACGCCGCTGCTGGCACGGCCATCCCCCAAGAGGAAGTGGCGAAGGATCCTGCAGCTTTTGCATTGAAGCCGGTCTGCACGGGTCAGTATTTGGTGGCTGAACCTTGGGTCCGTGGTAGTCAGATCAAACTGAGCCTTACGCGAGGTAAGGAGAGCATCAAGACAATCATCGTGCAGAGTGTCGCCGACGCAAAGACCGGTTACAAACTTCTCGAAGCTGACCTGGTGCAAGTAGCCGACGTGCCAGTGGGGAAACTGATCCTGGCTCGAAAAGTGAAGGGCCGATTGTCGACTGGCGCGAATGGATTGATCTCCTACATAGGGTTCCCCGTGACGAAACCTCCGTACGACAATGTAGAACTTCGTAAAGCGCTCACGGCTTCGACCGATCGAAAAGGCATCAATCGAACACTCCTTGCCGGTTCACGTCTCGTTCCTGAAGGAATCTTTCCACCCTCATCCGGTTTCCGTGCGCCGTGCGCTGTCTTCGATGCAAAGAAGGCTTTGGCTGAAAGCGCGGTCGATCCTTCGACCTTGAAACCAACTGTCTACTTCAATCAGGCGGGAGGTCATGAAAAGTGGCTTCAACGAGTTACCGAGGATTGGAAGAAGCAGTTGGGCATCGAAGCCACCTTGAAACCTGACGAATGGAAGAAGTATCTCGATTTCCTGGTTCAACCAGGTGCCGATGGACCTTTTCGTCTTGCGTGGGCGGTCAAGTACCCGTCCCCTGAAGCGATCGTCGATGCGGTTTTCGAGGCAGGAAGTCCGGACAACTTCATGCGCTATTCCTCCCCGTCCTTCGAGGCGTTGGTAACCCAGGCCCGGGCAACGGTCGACGACAAAACTCGCAGGGCACTATATGAAAAAGCTCATGAGGTCTTATGCAATGAACTGCCTATGATTCCGATGTGGTTTGGGCAGAACAACGTCGCGTTCGGCCCCGGTTTGACTGCGGCTCGCAGACTAGACGCTTTCGGTGACCCGATCCTTGGAGCCCTCCGATCCCCCTAGGAGGCGCGTCTCACAGTTTTTACCAGTTATGGGTTTTGTTATTGCCTGTCATGCTGTTCGCTACATCTTGCGCACCTTCAACAGAACTTGATGTTGACGAAACTATTCGTATCGCCATCCGTCAACCAGTTTCACTCGATCCAGTTGCTCTTAACGATTCTGGGTCTACTTTCGTCGCAAGGCAGATCTATCGTCGACTAGTTTCGGTCGACCCTAGGACTATGACACTGAAGCCAGATCTGGCTAGGAAGTGGCAGATGTTCAACGGCGGCACTCGCTTCGTATTTTTCCTTCGCTCCGACGCACTGTTTCATGATGGAAGCAAGGTGACTGCCGATGACGTTGTGTTCTCCTTTAATCGCCTCATGAATAAGGACATCAAGTCCGATTCTGCGTTTCTGTTCGAATGGGTGGGTTCGGTCCGAGCCCTGCCAGGGGGAGCGGTCGAGATACTGCTCAGTTACCCATGGGTCGAGTTCCCTTACGTTCTTTCCCATCCCGCAACATCCATCGTGTCGAGGAACCACGGTGAAAGTCTGAAAACCAAACCCGTTGGTTCGGGTCCCTATCGACTGATTGGTGAACTGCGACCCGGCGAGGACCTTCTCCTCAAGGGCGCAGATCAAAAGATCAAGCAAGTCGCGCTGTTGATATACGAGTCGAATGCCTTTAGCGAATTAGAAGACGAGCGTGTTGACATATCTGAGGTGCCGTTAGCCAAGGCCGCCCGAGCGCGGGCACGATACGGGGTTTCTGGCTTCACCCCCCTTGCAGCGGGTTTATTTCTTGGCGTGAATACGTTGAAGATCCCTGACATCCGCATCCGCAGGGCCCTCAGCTTGATAATGGATCGTGACAGGCTAGTGGATGAGGTTCTTGCGGGCACTTTGATCCCAGCAGATTCACTGGTTCCCCCAGTCCTTGGCGGAAAGTCCGCATGTGGAGGTTTATGCGAAAGACAGGTTGCGATAGCGGGCGACCTGATGCGCGAAGTGGGGCCGGTCGGACCATTGGCGGTTGGTTTCTTGGCCCGCGATGCCCAGTTGTTCGAATCCATCAAGACGGATGCTGCAGCGGTTGGCCTGAATCTCGTAGGACAGCCCCAAGATCTTGCCACCTTTTCGAGCAGTTTGGTCAAAAAAGAATATCCGCTCTTTATTTTTGGGTGGGTCGCTGAGTATCCGCTGGCGGATTGGTTCTTGACCTTGTTGCTGCGTGGCGGTGCCCCGGACAATCACACCGGCTTCATCTCTTCCGATATCGATACAACGTTGCAACAAGCACGGGCGGAAGCGGTGGCCGAAAAACGCACGGCTCTGTATCGCGACGTGGAAGGCAAAGCCATCGATGCGATGGTGTACGTCCCTATTGGGTTCTTCACCAATCACTACGCTGCATCCAAGCGGGTTTCTGGATTCTATGTTGATGCCGTTGGGGGCTACGACGTCGCCAAACTGAGCCTCGATGCGGCGTAGGATCTTGGTTGTAGCGACGGCCGCTGTAGTGGTCGCCGCGCTAAGCATCTCTGTGTTGATGCAAGAAGATCCGAGTCCTGTCCCTGCACCCAAGGTCAAGGTCAAGGCTCAACCAAAGGGCGAAATCTCGGTCGCTTACCCCGAGGAACCTGCATCTTTCAATCCTTACCTGTTCGAAGGTGACACGAATGCAACAAGAGACCTACTTAG
>JBDSRR010000182.1:0-1821 GCA_039929185.1 Actinomycetota bacterium | reverse complement strand
AGCTCTGCAAGCACCACCACCGGCTCAAGACGCACAAAGGGTTTCTTCTAGAGCGTGAAGGTCAGAATTACAAGCTCGTTGCGGGGAAGAAATATCCCGCGCGGGCCGGACCACCCTAGTGACCTATTAACTTGCCCTATTGATTTCAGAACGATGTCCTGTCGCGTGTGAGGTAGGATTGCCTCTTATCGCAATCTATTGGAGGTTTCTTGGCTGAAGTTGGATCGATCCACGAAGGAACGGTGACCCGTCTCGCCGACTTCGGTGCGTTCATACAGTTGGCTGATGGTGAAACCGGACTCGTCCATATCTCCGAGGTTGATAAGAACTATGTGAAGGACATAAAGGAACATCTCAAGGAAGGTGACAAGGTTCAGGTCAAAGTCGTTGCAGTCAAAGAGGACGGAAAGATCGACCTGTCGATAAAGCAAGCTGACTCCTCCTGGGAAGAGCGACCTCAGAGTCGATCCGGCAAGGATCCTGAATTCGAAGCCAAGCTGAAGCGTTTCATGCGGGAGTCTCAGGAGCGACTCGCAGATGTCCGTCGCCAGAGAGACTCGAAGCGACAATAGCCACGCCCGCCGCTTCAGACATTGAAGCGGTAGCCAGACAATTGGGACGCCCCCCACGAGGTGCTTGGACGGTGGCCTTGCGTTGCGCCTGCGGTCTACCCAAAGTGATAGAAACCTCGCCGCGACTGGATGATGAGACTCCGTTTCCCACAACCTGGTGGATGACGTGCCGCAGGTTGGTTTCGGCTATCGGACGATTGGAAGAATCGGGATGGATCGCAGCGATCAACGAACGCTTGATGACTGATTCGGACTTTCGATCGAAACTGGCTCGAACAACTGCCGATTATGTGTCGCGGCGCGATGCCATCGATAACTTAGGGCAATCAGCACATCCCGGTGGCGGCCCGCTGCGCATCAAATGCCTGCATGCCCACGCCGCCGACTATGTGGTGAATGGAACGAACCCGGTTGGTGCCCTAGTCATGGAACATCTCGCCTGGATAGAGCCAACCGATCGTTGCGTGCCCGAGTCATGAGGGTTGCGGCGATCGATGTTGGTACGAATACCACCAGGTTGTTGTTGGTCGAGTCCTTGGGAGGCTCTTATAGGGACCTTGATCGAAGACTCGTGTTCACTCGGCTTGGCGAGGGCGTTGATTCTGAAGGGCTTTTGAGTGATGTCGCTATCAAGCGCACCCTTGCCGCCATAGCGGAATTCTGCGCGGTGGCTGGCGAGCTTGGTGCTACACGGATCAGGGTCGCTTGTACGAGTGCCGTACGTGACGCATCGAATCGTGACGCTTTTTTAGACGCAGCCTCGCGATTGGTGCCCGATAGCCCCGTTGACGTGATCAGTGGGTCGCAAGAAGCGCAATTGTCATTCGCGGGTGCCACCTCTGACCTTGAGGATGGGAATTACCTTGTCCTTGATATCGGAGGTGGGTCCACTGAATTCGTTCTTGGCAGTGCGTCGGGGGGCGTTGTGCTGCGCATGTCGCTCAATGTGGGTTCCGTCCGATTAACAGAACGGCACATGCTGACCGATCCCCCTGCCACAGAAGAGATGCTTACCATGGAAGCAGCGATAGATGACTCCCTTGATCAGGTAGCTGACGCTATGCCCGATGCGTCATCGGCCCAGTTGGTTGGAGTGGCTGGAACGGTGACAAGTTTGGCTGCCATGCATCTTGGGCTTGAACGATACGATCCGAAGGTTACGCATCACTCGATACTGACCCGTCAGGCGATGAGTTCTATGTACCGAGATCTTGCGGCGATGAATATCGAACAAAGGCTCAGCATCCCG
>JBDSRR010000181.1:0-9161 GCA_039929185.1 Actinomycetota bacterium | reverse complement strand
ATTCGCAAACCGCTTGGTTTATGGGAAACGGGCGACACCTTATGAAGTTATGAGCGACCTTTCCCGTGCCATGGCGGCGACTATCTCCGCCGATGACCTATTGCCACGCATGGCCGAGGCGGTGGGCCATGGGGTCCGCGCAGCGCAAACCCGTATCAAGGTCGCATTACCCGAGGGCGTAGACATGCAGGCCCTCTATCCGTCAGATGCATCAGAACAAGAGTTGGAGCACATCCTTTCGGTAACTCACCTTGGCGATACCGTTGGTGAGATTGCAGTTACGACACGTTCTGGCGACTCGCTGGGGGCGGCGGACCACCGACTGCTTGCGGACTTTGCAGCGCAAGCTGGATTGGCATTTCACAACATCCGTCTCGCGGCCGAACTTGAAGCGCAAGTTGCCGAGGTGACACTTCAGGCACAGGAACTTACGAGGTCAAGCGAAAGGATAATTGCCGCTCAGAACGAGGAGCGGAGGCGCCTGGAACGTGACATCCATAGTGGTCCCCAGGAGCATTTGAACGCGATGCGCAGCAAGATCGTTGAAGTTGAAGAAGCGTTAGGCTTGGATATTGACCGCGCGATCGAAACCTTAGGAGATCTCGCGTCACATTCTCGCAAGACTCTGGAAATGCTTCGGGATCTTGCCCGTGGGATCTTCCCCCAATTGCTTTCTGACAAGGGCCTGATCTTTGCGCTGGAAGCCCAAGCGGCGAAATCGAGCGTTCAGGTCGAGGTCAGGGCCTCCCTCGACCTGAACGCTGTCCGGTTTGATCCCAAGGTCGAAGCGGCAGTTTATTTCTGTTGTATCGAGGCAACATCGGAAGCCCTGGGACCATCGACGATCAGCATCCACTTCGATGGCGAAAACCTGCAGTTCGTGGTCGAATCAGAGCTTGCTCTTACTGTCGACTTTCAGAACATGAGCGACCGCATCGAGGCCCTCGGGGGGACTCTTGAAATGGATCGGGATCTCACCGGTCGCGTACCAGCGCTTGTGTTGACTTCGGCCTGATGCGTCGCCGGGCAAACGCAATTTTGGTGTGGCTGCTTTGGGCATTGACGTCAGTTGTCCTGGTTGCTCTAGTTTGGTTTCAGTTTCAGAACGCGTCAGATGTTGTGGTCGGAGTTGTATTCACGGTGGGTCAGTTTGCATTCGCAACAGTAGGTGCGCTCGTCGCATGGCGACGCCCAAGTAACCCCATAGGGTGGATCTTTCTCGGGGTCGGATTGTTCTCCGCTGGCAGTTCGCTGGCAGAGTCGTATGCTGTTTACGCGATATTCACAGAACCTCAGTCACTGCCTAAAGCGGAGGTTGCGGCTTGGATCTCTGCGTGGTCGACCGGACCATCATTTGGGTTGTTGGGGCTGGTACTTGTGCTTTTTCCTGACGGAAAAACCCATTCACGACGGTGGCGTTTTCTGCCTTACCTGATATTGGTCGGAGTTGTGTCACTGTCATTGTCAGGCGCTCTGACACCGGGGCCCCTCTTTGGTCACTTCGAGACAGTGAGTAATCCCTTTGGTGTCGAAGGTCTCAAGACGCTGCTTACTGTCGTTGAAGGCATCGGTTGGGGAATATGGATGTTCGGGACTGCCGCCGCAGCCCTTTGCGTAGTCCTTCGATACCGAGGCGCGTCGCGTGAACAACGGGAACAATTGAAATGGTTCATGAGCGCAGGAGCCTTGCTTGCCCTGGGTTTCGTCGGCAATGGGATCTCTTGGGAAGGAGGGGATCTCCAGTGGCTGTTCACCCTGTCAACGGGGGTCATGGCTACAGGTCTGATCGCGCTACCTGTTTCGTGTGCCATAGCCATCTTTAAATATCGTCTTTACAGCATCGATTTCATAATCAACAAGACCATCCTCTTCGCATTGATGGCCGGATTCATCGGTGCTGTGTACGTGCTCGTTGTGGTTGGCATCAAGGCGCTCGTTTTCGGCACGGGTTCGGCGTCAACTCTGCCGTCTCTGCTAGCGACTCTGGTTATCGCGGTCGCGTTTCAGCCCGTCCGTGAGCGTGCCCGTAGACTTGCGAATCGTCTGGTATATGGAAGTCGCTCTACTCCATATGATGCCCTCGCAAGCCTCGCGGCAGGAACGGCATACGCCACTGATGCTGACCTTGAGCGCATGGCGCAAGTGATAGGCGAGGGAACCGGTGCCACAAGGGTGGCGGTATGGCTACGCGTCGAGTCTGGGTCGCGTTTGGTCGCGTCATGGCCCGTATCCATCGGATCGGCGGATATGGGTGACTTCGAGCGTGTCTTGCCGATCGTTCATCAAGGAGAAGAACTCGGCGCGATCGGTCTAACCAAGGCACCCGGCGATTCTTTAACTTCGACGGAGGACCATTTACTTCTCGGGCTCGTATCGCAGGCGGGGTTGGTCGTGCGCAATCTTCGATTGGCTGCTGAACTCGAAGCGCGACTGAAAGAAGCGACACGACAGGCGCAAGAAGTGCGAGCGTCTCGGGCGCGCATCGTTGCGGCACGAGATTCTGAACGGAGGCGACTAGAGCGAGACATCCACGATGGCGCGCAGCAAAACCTGGTTGCCCTAGCTGTGAAGATAGGTTTGGTTCGCAACCTTGCTGGGCGCGATGTCGACAAAGCTAAGACCCTGCTTGCTGAAGTATCCGAAGAGATCACCCGCGCCATTGAGACTTTGCGCAATCTTTCCCATGGCATCTACCCACCGGTGCTGACTCGCCAAGGGTTATTGGCTGCTCTTGAGTCCGAGGCACTGGGGGCTTCGTTGCCGGTGGAGATCGAGGCCACAGGCCTTGCTCGACTAGGTCCAGAACTCGAAGCCGCTGTCTACTTCTGTTGCCTTGAGGCTCTACAAAACATCACTAAATACGCTCACGCCCGAGGCGTGCAGATCAAACTCGAACAGAACGACGAGGCACTTATCTTCCTTGTAACCGATGATGGTGTCGGCTTCGATCCATCCGTTGCCGGTACGGGAAGCGGACTGCAGAACATGCGCGACAGATTAAAGGCACTTGGTGGTGATGTTGTAGTTGCATCTTCGCCGGGTGAAGGAACCACCATCCGGGGGCGCATCCCGCTGCATGTCTTGGTGCCATCCGAATGAAGTCGCGGGAAACGTCGGTTTGGCCGTGGATCGTTTTCGGATCCACCGTATTGGTCATGGGGGGCGCCATCTGGATCGGCCTGAACAACAAATCTTCAGGAGTGGGACAACTCAATCCCGTCGACATTCTGTGGGCAACTTCGTGGCTCGCTCTTCCTGCTGTCGGGGCTTTGATAGCGTCTCGCCGCCCCGGTAACAAGATCGGCTGGCTTGCCTGTGCATTCGGACTCCCCATCGCCGTGTTGCTCTTCGCCAATGAGTACGCTAGGTACGCCCTCATCTCCTCCCCGGGGTCCCTGCCGGGCGGAAGGTTCATGTTCTGGCTTTCACAGTGGCCCTTCTTTGTGTCTGGAGGGATCGCGGTGTTTCTCTTCTTGCTCTTTCCGGATGGAACGCTGCCTTCGCGGCGATGGCGCCCGATCGGTTGGATCGCGGTGGGGGCCACTATCGCAGGCGCACTTGCAGCATCTTTCGGACGCAGTACCGAAGTGGACATGACCGTCGAAAATCCCCTTGCGATCCGCAGTTTGGCGCCGTTGTTGGAGACCGTTCAAGAAGGCGCCGGAGCGACCCTTCTTGCCCTCATCGCGGTTTCGGTCCTCTCGACGCTTCTGCGATTCAGACGGTCTCGAGGAGAAAGCCGGCAGCAGGTCAAATGGCTCCTCTTCGGCTTGGTTTTCATGTTCATGATGTTCGGGTTCTTATTCGTAATCGAGGAAGTGCTCCACACCTTTTCCGAGACGATCCAGACAATTCTTTTCGTATTGGGAGTACTCGGACCGCCCGCGGGCATCGCCGTCGCAGTTTTGAAGTACCGCCTCTACGAGATTGACGTGATCATCAACAAGACCGTCGTCTACGGTGCTCTTGCCGCTTTCATCACTGCCGTCTACGTCGGTGTGGTGGTTGGGATCGGTACGCTGGTGGGGGCCGGAGGCAAACCAAACCTCGCTCTGTCGCTTGCAGCCACTGCGATCGTTGCGGTCGCCTTCCAACCGGTCCGTGAACGTGTGCAACGCTTCGCAAACAAGTTGGTTTATGGCGAAAGGGTCACTCCCTATGAAGCGATCACAGGGTTTTCTCATCGCATGGCGGAGTCTTTGTCCTTGGACTCAGTCTTGCCCCAGATGGCAGAGGCTGCAGCCAAAGGTGTTGGCGGAGTCCGCTCTCGTGTGAAGCTCATCTTGCCGGGCGGTGGTGAGCGGGTGGTGGACTGGCCAGGTGATTCAACGGACAGTTCATTCGACCGCACCCTTGCGGTTGTTCATCAAGGTGAACAGATGGGCGAGATCTCGGTTTCAAAGTCCCCCGGAGAACAGATCAATAAGAACGAAGACAAATTACTCTCCGATCTCGCGTCTCAAGCAGGACTCGCCATGCGGAATCTGCGATTGACCGCTGAGTTGCAACAAAAGCTCGTCGAACTGCAGGAATCCCGCAAGCGCATCGTCAAAGCTCAAGACGAAGAACGTCGTCGCATGGAACGCGACATCCACGATGGTGCACAACAACAACTGGTAAGTATGTCGGTGAAGCTCGGCCTGGTCGGAAACCTTTTGTCGCGCGATGTTCAGCGGGCTGGGACGATTTTAGAGGAACTTAGGGGCGAAGCGAGCGAGGCGGTGGAGACTCTTCGAGATCTGGCGCGCGGTTTGTTCCCCGAAGTGTTGACTGATAGTGGACTCGTTGCAGCACTGGAATCTCATATAGCTAAGACGGGATTGAACGCTACCGTTCAAGGAGAATCTTCGCGTTTCGACTTGGAAATCGAAGCCAATGTTTACTTCTGCATCCGCGAGGCCCTGCAGAACGCAAGCAAGCATGCGCCGAGTGCGTCGATCCTAATAACTCTGTTGACTGAGAATGATGATTTCGCCTTCTCGGTCAAAGATGATGGCCCAGGCTTCGATTTGGATTCAGCAGGGGGAGGCTCGGGACTTCAAAACATGCGCGATCGGATCGAAGCCCTGGGGGGAACTCTTGGGGTGGAGTCGCGGCCGGGCACCGGAACCTCCGTCGTGGGCTCGGTACCCGCGGGCCAGATAGGAGACAGATGAGAGGAAGGGCTCCAGTTCTGATCGCGGCCGCCTGTGGGACCGCCTGTGTCGCTGGGATGTTAGTCGCGGTGGGGCTGGCGATCGCCTCTCCCGAAGGGCGGGAAGCTGGCCTTTTAGGAGCCATTTGGCCGCTGCCGTTTGCTGCCATGGCTCTCATCGGAGCTCTGTTGATATGGCGACGCTCCACCAACGTCAGCGGATGGGTTCTCGCCGCGACCGGTCTTCTGATGATCAGCAACGCAGCCACGATGAGCTACACGCAGTTCGCCTACTCGGCCGCCACCCCAAGGTTCGGGGCGGCGACAGCATCATGGCTAGCATTCTGGACTTGGGTGCCGGCCGCTCAGATGATGGGGCTGTTGTTCCTCATCTTCCCAACGGGATCGGCGATCTCGCGAGCTTGGCGTCTCGTCGTTTGGGGGGCCCTGGCACTCATTGTCGCCACGGTGGCGGCTGCCGTGCCCAGCTGGGGCTCCAGGGGGCCCACCCTGTTGGAAGCTTCCAGAGCAGCGATTCCGGGCTGGACCCTTATCAACGCACTCGGCCAGGGCGGGTTCGGGATAGTGATGCTGGCGGGCCTCGTATCACTGGTGGTCCGGTACCGGCGAAGCGGGACGGTGGAGCGCCACCAGATTAAATGGTTGCTGTTTGCCGCGGCGTTGATCGTGGGCGCATTAGTTCTGGCTCAAGCCGTGGGAATCATCGAGGGCACCGACGATCCGATATCCAATCCCATCGTGGCGATAGGCAACTTGCTGGCCACCAGTTCCGTGCCCATCGCCGTCGGCATCGCCATCCTCAAGTACCGTCTCTACGACATCGACGTCGTTATCAGCAAGACCGTTGTCTACGGTGCTCTTGCGGCCTTCATCACTGCTGTGTATGTCGGTATCGTGGTTGGGATCGGAACCTTGGTGGGGGCCGGGGACAAACCCAACTTGGGTCTTTCGCTTGCAGCCACTGCGATCGTAGCGGTCGCATTCCAACCCGTTCGTGAACGCGTGCAACGCTTCGCCAACAAGCTGGTCTATGGCGAAAGGGTCACTCCCTATGAAGCGATAACAGGGTTTTCTCATCGCATGGCGGAATCTTTGTCCTTGGACTCAGTCTTGCCTCAGATGGCCGAGGCTGCAGCCAAAGGCGTTGGCGGAGTTCGTTCGCGTGTGACGCTCATCTTGCCCGGCGGTGGTGAACGCGTGGTCGACTGGCCAGATGATTCAACAGCCAACTCATTTGAGCGAACCCTTGCGGTGGTGCACCAAGGTGAACAGATGGGCGAGATATCAGTTTCAAAGTCCCTCGGAGAACAGATCAATAAGAACGAAGACAAATTGCTTTCCGACCTGGCATCTCAAGCAGGGCTTGCGATGCGGAACCTTAGATTGACCGCTGAGTTGCAACAAAAGCTCGTCGAACTTCAGGCATCGCGTCAAAGGATCGTCAAAGCACAAGACGAAGAACGACGTCGCATGGAACGCGACATCCACGATGGTGCTCAGCAGCAGTTGGTGAGCATGTCGGTGAAGTTGGGTCTGGTCGGCAACCTTTTGTCGCGCGACGTCGAGCGAGCGGGCACGATCTTGCAGCAGCTCAAAGCCGAAGCAAGCGAAGCGGTTGAGACACTACGCGATCTGGCTCGTGGACTGTTCCCAGAGATATTGACCCAGCAGGGACTAAAGAGCGCACTCCTGTCCCACATCGCAAAGATGAATCTCAACGCAAGGGTCGACGGAGAGATCGGGCGTTTCGATCTCGAGATCGAGGCCAACGTCTATTTCTGCATAAGAGAAGCTCTTCAGAACGCGAGCAAGCACGCACCGGCGGCAGAGGTTTTGATCGCGCTATCGGCACAAGATGGTCACCTCGCATTCAGCGTCAAAGACGATGGGCCGGGGTTCGATGTCAGGAGGATCCGGATGGGCTCAGGCCTTCAGAACATGGCCGACCGGGTGGAAGCGCTCGGTGGAACGTTCGAGATCGTAAGCGCCCCCGGCAGCGGCACGCAGATTCGGGCCAACGTGCCGGCGAGAGTGAAAGAGGCGGCGACGTGAGACTGCGTTCACTCGTAGCTCAGGGGCTGTTCGTTTTGTGGGTCTCGATGCAGGGACTGAGCCTTGTGATTGATCACATCAACGGCGCCGAGTCCTTCCTAAGCATCCTTGTTGTGCTGATCGCCTTCATGGCCTTCGCTGTCGTGGGTACGCTCTTGATCTCACGCACTCAGAACCCCATCGGGCCCCTATTCATGGGAGTCGCACTAGGAACAGGGCTCGCCAACCTACTTCAAAATCTTGGCGACTACGGCCTCGATAACCCCGGTTCGATCCCCGGCACTCTCGTCGTCTACCTGCTCGGCTCAGCCATTTGGTTTTCGTCCTTTACCTTCCTTGTCCTGGCGCTACTGCTGTTCCCGAGCGGCCGCCTCAAGTCTCGCCGATGGAGACCGGTGGCGTGGACAGCGGTTGTCGGAGGAGCTTCCGAGGTCGCCTCGTATCTGATCAGGCCGGGGCCGATGGGGGACTTGGGGAAGGGACCCATCAATCCGATAGGCATCCAGGGAGCGGGCATGGTCGCTGAAATCCTGTCGAGCATGGTGATCCTGGTCGGGGTCGGCGCAATCGCCGGGATCGCCTCTGTGATCATGCGCTTTCGTGGGTCGAAAGGTGAAGAGCGCCAGCAGTACAAATGGGTCGCCTATGCAGCAGGGATGGTCGGCGCGATCCTCGTCATTTTGATTTCCCTAAGCAGCTTCATGCCCGATTGGGTGCAGAACTCTCTTTTTGGACTCGCCCTTCTCGCGGTGCCGGCAGCAACAGGATTTGCTGTCCTCAAGTATCGCCTGTACGAGATCGACGTGATTATCAACAAGACCGTCGTCTACGGTGCTCTTGCCGCTTTCATCACGTTGGTCTATGTCGGTGTGGTAGTTGGGATCGGCACGCTTGTTGGGGCCGGAGACAAACCTAACCTTGCTCTGTCGCTTGCAGCCACTGCGATCGTTGCTGTTGCCTTCCAACCAGTTCGTGAACGTGTTCAACGTTTTGCCAACAAGCTGGTCTATGGCGAAAGGGTCACTCCCTATGAAGCGATAACAGGGTTTTCTCATCGCATGGCGGAGTCTTTGTCCTTGGATGCCGTCTTACCTCAGATGGCAGAGGCTGCAGCTAAAGGTGTTGGCGGAGTCCGCTCTCGTGTGAAGCTCATCTTGCCCGGTGGCGGTGAGCAGATGGCTGACTGGCCGGGTGATTCCCCGGGTGATTCCCCGGACAACTCATTTGACCGAACCCTTGCGGTGGTACATCAAGGTGAACAGATGGGTGAGATCTCAGTTTCAAAGTCCCCTGGAGAGCAGATCAATAAGAACGAAGACAAATTACTCTCCGATCTCGCATCTCAAGCAGGCCTTGCGATGCGCAACCTTAGATTGACCGCCGAGTTGCAACAAAAGCTCATTGAACTTCAGGCATCGCGTCAAAGGATAGTGAAAGCTCAAGACGAGGAACGACGTCGTATGGAACGCGACATCCACGATGGCGCTCAACAGCAACTGGTAAGCATGTCGGTGAAGTTGGGCCTGGTCGGCAACCTTCTTGGACGTGACGTCGATAAGGCGGGTGCGATCTTGCAGGAGCTAAGAGGTGAAGCAAGCGAAGCGGTTGAAACATTGCGTGATCTGGCTCGGGGACTCTTCCCAGAGATACTGACCGAGCAAGGTTTAAAGAGCGCACTCCTGTCCCACATCGCAAAGATGAACCTGAACGCCAAGGTCGAGGGGGAGATCGGGCGTTTCGATCTTGAGGTCGAGGCCAACGTCTACTTCTGTGTCAGGGAGGCTTTGCAGAACGCGAGCAAGCATGCTCCGGCGGCAGAGGTTCTCATCACGCTGTCAGCACAAGATGATCATCTCGCATTTAGCGTGAAGGACGCTGGGCCTGGGTTCGATGTCAGGAGGATCCGGATGGGCTCAGGCCTTCAGAACATGGCCGACCGGGTGGAAGCGCTCGG
>JBDSRR010000180.1:0-1632 GCA_039929185.1 Actinomycetota bacterium | reverse complement strand
CGGTGACCCGTCTCGACAAGGAACCCGAAGGCAGACTGAAACCCATCCGCGGCGCACCCCCAAGCCTTATCAATGTTCCTTCAGGATGCTCCTTTCATCCAAGATGCGATTATGTGCAGCCGCAGTGCCAAACTGACTCACCCGTTCTTCAGGTTCGCACTGCAGACGCCGGACATCTCGCTGCCTGCCATTTTGCAGGGCAACTTCCCGAGCCGAAAGAGGCTGCGGAATGACCGACATACTGAAAGTAGAAAACATCGTCAAACACTTCCCCGTAACTCGAGGGATCCTTTTCAAGCGCACGATAGGAACCGTAAAGGCTGTCGACGGAGTGTCTTTATCCATCCCCAAAGGCCGCACGCTCGGGCTCGTCGGTGAATCTGGATGCGGAAAGAGCACGATAGCCCGTGTGATCCTGCGCTTGATAGAACCTACTGAGGGCACCATCGAATTCAATGGTGATGACATCACTAACGTTGGTGCTAAACGAATGCAAATACTTAGGCGCGAGATGCAGATCATCTTTCAAGATCCTTTTGCGTCGCTCAACCCAAGGATGACTGTCCGCAACATCGTTTCAGAACCACTGATGATCCATGGTGTGTACGAACGAGAGGGTGGAGCTGCTTATGTCGAAGATCTATTGGCCAAAGTGGGATTGAATCCCGAGCATGGCAACCGGTATCCGCACGAATTCTCCGGTGGCCAAAGGCAAAGGGTCGGGGTCGCGAGAGCTCTTGCCCTAAAACCCCAATTGATCATCTGCGACGAACCAGTTTCCGCGCTAGATGTATCTGTCCAAGCACAGATCGTCAACCTTTTGGAAGATCTTCAGGACGAGTTCAAACTGACTTACTTGTTTGTGGCGCATGACCTTTCTGTCGTGCGCCACATCAGCGATCGTGTGGCCGTTATGTATCTGGGCAGGATCGTTGAAATGGCGTCTAGAACAGATCTTTATACAAGTCCTATGCATCCTTACACTCAAGCGCTGATGTCAGCGGTTCCGGTTCCAGATCCTCGCAAGGAACGACGGCGTGAACGGATATTGCTATCTGGGGACGTGGCAAGTCCTCTTGATCCGCCGACTGGCTGCCGGTTTCACACAAGATGTTTCAAAACTCGTGAAGTCGCCAAGGCGGGCAATGTTGACACGACCACCTTCGGCATCCATCAAACGGATATCGCGAGGATTTGTGTCGAACAGGATCCCGAGCTTGTGGCGATCGAGACTGAGCACAGTGTGGCCTGTCACTTCCCCGAAGTTAGACAGGTCGTTTGATGCGCATAAGGATCTGCGTTGGTTTGATGGCCGTGACGCTTTCGTTTTTGGGTTCGGGAACAGCCATGGCCCAAGAAGAAGCCTCCCCGTCACCGAAATCCTGCGGGATAGGGGCACTGTGTCCTGAAGTGGGAGAACAGGTGAAGGGCGGCGGATCTGAAACCAAAGTAGATGACCCTCCCGGAAGTTATGTTGCCTCCCTCGTGACGTTGACGCTCATCACTTTAGTTGTGGGGGGCTATGTTTTGTTTGCCTTGACAGGACGAAGTCTGTGGAGAAGAAAACGAGCGTGAAGATCCCTCGTTTGCCACTTTCCCTAGTGGCCCTATTTGTCATAGGCGCTTGTTCAA
>JBDSRR010000179.1:0-8293 GCA_039929185.1 Actinomycetota bacterium | reverse complement strand
ACGGTCCTGTGGCGATAGTCGGGGCGACGGTTATCCCCATGGACAGCGAACGTGTTGTCGAAAATCAAACGGTCGTCATCGAATCGGGGCGGATCAGGTCGATGGGTCCGACCCCGCAGATCGATGTGACCAACATGAGAGTCGTCGATGGATCGGGCAAGTATCTACTCCCTGCACTTGCCGACATGCATGTTCATCATTGGGACCTAAGTGAAGCAGCGATGTATCTGGCAAACGGAGTTGCAGTGGTACGCAACATGTGGGGCGCCTCATTTCATTTGGCCGCACAGCAGCTCATTGACCGAGGCGAAGTTCCAGGGCCGCGAATCATCACAACCAGTCCACTGGTTGACGGGCTCGGCCGAACGGGCACGACTCTTTGGCCCGACAGCGGATTCATCACTCATCCGAGCCAGGCAAAACCACTTATCGAGCGTCACGTGAAGCAAGGGTTCTCGCAGATCAAGGTCTACCAGCAGTTGACGCAAGAGGCGCTGTCGGCGTTAGGTCGGGCAAGCCAAGAGGCCGGAGTAATGATGGTCGGCCACTGCCCCGATGACATCACCTACGAACGATCGATCGATTCAGGCATGGGTTGCTTCGAACACTTAACCGGCATATTCACCGGTCACTTACTGGGTGGACGCGATCCCGACTTGGATTGGAAGGATCCCGAGCTGTTCCTTCGATCGATGCGAACCGTCGTAGAGCATACCGACCTCGACGCCATGCGAAAACTTGGCGCACTACTTGCCTCACGGCAGGTCTGGAACTGCCCAACCATCACGGTTCATCAAGGGCATAATCCGACCTCCGAAGCTAAGGACAGTCCGCTGCTCGATTACCTACCGCGAAATGTGCGCGATTGGTGGCTCTCACCATACAACGCACCCCCCGAGCATCTGCGAGCCGAGACGGAAACAGTAAAAGGACAGATGGTCGACAAGCACATCGAAGTTCTGTCGATACTGCGACAACAAGGTGCACCCGTAGTGCTCGGCACGGACACTCCAAATCCATTCGTGATCCCAGGGTTCGCGATACACGACGAATTCGATAACTTTGTCGCCGCTGGTTTCACTCCATTTGAAGCTATCCGTTGTGCCACATCCGAAGCGGCACGATTCGTGGATCAGTCCAACGATTGGGGCACGATTGAAGTCGGCAAGCGCGCGGACCTGCTATTGGTATCGGACAACCCCCTAAGCAACGTTAGAAACTTGCGCGAACCAAGCGCTATCTTCGTGAATGGATGGGCACTTCTTCGGGAGGACCTTGATCGACTTCTTGACGACAGACGCGACAAAGTGAACGAGCCACCCCACGTCGCGCATGCCGAACTCGAACCAAAGATGGGCACCCATGGGGCGCCAATTAATCAACGGCGTTTTAGCGAACACCGTGGCGGTTCGCTGTCAGGCAGAGTCTGCTGCCACTGCATCCCCAGGCCAGACGGCGGACAAATGATCGAGGAAACGTATTCGATGGCGGGGGGCATACAACAAACTTTCCGAGTCTTCCTTAATAGCGGTCGCCGCCTTGAACGGGCCGAGTGTGTAACCGAAAGAGAATTGGGTCGCGAGACAACCACAGTTGATAAGGATCGGTCCGGCTACAGGGTGACTGTCGAGGGGCTGGATGGCCATGAGCGGACTTCGCATCTAGAAAGCGGACATCTCTACCCCTCGGAATCATTTGGTTTGAGAGCCTTCGCAGATGTGCTGAAGAACTTAGATGCCGATGCTGACGAATTCGAGGTGCTCAGCATTACCAGGGGAGATGCTGACAAGACGAGCGTATCGATCGAACGGACAAAGACCGACATGACGACCGAGTTCAACGTCAAGATCGATCGAACAGGCACGCCAAAGAAGCAAACCTACCGTTTAGACAACGAAGGCCAACTCGAGTCGATGGACGACTTAGGTTGGGTTACGCGAAAGTTCGCTGCGGACGAATCCGCCTAAACAAGTTGTCCTACGGGTCGCACCGTTATCTCTTCCAACCGCAAGATCAACGACTCAACAAGATGCACGGCAATACGCGGTTCGGAATCCAATAAAGAGTAGAACTGTTTTGCGTCGATAACCCCAAGGCGCATGGGCTCCATGGCTCTAACGGTTGCCGACTGCGTGTGGCCGAGCATGGCAAGTTCGCCGAAGAACTCTCGGGGGCCAACCGCGCCCCGGTGCTTGCCTCGAACGCTGACGTCGGCGCTGCCAGAAAAGACGACATAGAAATAATGGGAGTAGTCACCTTCACGAACTACCTCTTCGCCATCGCGAATAGAACGTTCCTCCACCAGATTGGCGATGCCCTTGAGGTGCTTGGCATCGAGGTCTGCGAAAAGGTCTACCGCAGCGAGGTCTTCCAGCAGGTTAGGCATATCTCATCCTCCCTAAACTCGTCCTTCGGCAACTATACGCCTGGTCGAAGTCGTAAGATAGGCGCGTGGATTTCGAAATGTCGATAGAGGTTCTAGACGGCGAGTTTCCAGCATCAACATGGTCCCATGGACACGGCGATGCCCTCGTAGAAACCGCGTTTTACTTCGGGGCCACTGAATGGCTTTGGCACCACCACTCATGGGGCGTGGTCCTTGATCTTGCGTTTGCTGATGAAGAGTCTTGGGAGCGTTTTTTGCTGTCGCCCGCAGTGCAGGCTGCATTCGAGGCGGTTCCCTTGCCCGTCGCTGGAGTATTTCTTCATCGTGGGTGGGGCGGAACCTCGGGAGTCGACGAACCTCGCCGACCTCGCCCGTTCGCGGGGGCCGATGCCGCTGCGCTTCCGGTCCCCGATGACTATGAATTCGAAGAGCGTTCTGCAGTTTGGACGGACGGATTCGGGAGGCGCGTCTCACAGCATTTTCCAGCCTGGCGCGTCCTCAACAAACTAGGGTATCCGCTGCGGGAAAAACGACATCCTCGACATAGGACGGCACTCCGTCAAAAGACCCAGTCTTCGGCAGGTACTGCCACTCGCTTCATGGCAAGTGATTCCTGAGTAGGGTCTCTTCGGTTTCGTATAGTTTCACCTGACCGTCCTCGTCTTGGTAGTTCCAAGAGCACTTTTCAGAGCCCACAGGTTTATAGCCGAGCCTTTCGTACAAGGCTCTGGCTCGGGGATTGTTATCTTCGACACCCATCATGGCTTGGTGCAAACCACGCCGAAGTATGCGCTTTTCCCCTTCCCGGATTAATCGTGTTCCAATCCCCCTACTCGTAAGTTCGCTATGGGTTGACAGTTGCCAGAGCGTACCCGCATCTTCATGGGCCGCGTAATCTATACCGCCAATTGCTATGGGCTTACCGTTTGGCGATCTGACTGCCAAGTATTCGACTTCGCCATCTACAGCTCTGTCCAGTGCTTGACTGACAGCCTCTGGATGTAGCGGGCCGCCCGCCCATTTGATGTCGGGTAGATCTTCATGTGTCAGATCGTTGATTAAAAGAGAATCAACTCCCCCCAGCTCGATCGCTCTTCGGGTGGATTCGATAATCGAATCTCTTTTGCGCTCGAAGACCTCGTTTTCAGGCACTTGAAAACCTCTCTGTACGGCCTCCTCAACAGCCGGATCCGGTTCGGTGACGCAATTACTGCTTGGGCGCACAACAATTTAGCCAGATCATGAGGGAGATGGGGAACGCCTTCAGCAAGGCTCAGATCAACTTTCGCTGAGCCCTGGTGGAGGCGCCGGGAATTGAACCCGGGTCAACACAGTTCACTAATGGGGCATCTACGGGCGTAGCCTGCTATTTTTTCTCGGTCCGAGCCGAGCCACAGGCGGGCTTCTCGGACCCAGTCCGACTAAATTGTCCCTGATCATCCGTAGGACCTAAATGATTCAGGTAATCCTGCTGCACGACGCCCCATCCCAGGCCGCAGGCCCTCCTGGGTGGAACGCCCCTCTATCTAGAGAGGGGAACTCGCATTAAGCTGCGACGTTTCAGTTTATTTTTCCAAGTGTTTAACGAGTACCTGGGGCTCGACCCGCTTCCTCCAGTAGCGATAACCGGTTTCGAAACCATTTCGCCCCCTGGCTAAATTGTCAAAGGATGTGCTGCCAACAGTGTACGACTAATGGGCAGCAGACCCTGCCCATGAACTTCTAGAAGGGACCAACCGTGTGGAAGTACGCTTCCACCGTGCCGGAAGTGCCCGTTCCACAGAAGAATGGGGGCGACTCCAATAGGGCTACGCGTAAGTACGCCGCACCCTCCGGCACGGGAGTGTGCGTATAGCCGCAGATTCCCCCTCCAAAACCGAGGAGCCCACCGACCAACCCAGATGCCGACCCGACCGGGTCGAGTGGTAGACCCGCCGCGTTCAGGAACTCCACACTGAACAGTACGGTCCATGACTGTTGGTCATAAACTGAAATATTCACGTAGTTCTCCCCTGGCGGAACCTGGAGACAGGCACCCTTGGAACTGGCCCGCAGATCGTTGAGCTGACAGACCAACACCGGGTCGCCGTTCTGGTCGTAGTCCTTGGAAACGGTCGATGACGCGGACGCGTTCCCCATGGTTGCCAAAACAGCCACGAGCACTGCTGCTATTGCGGTCCTTCTCATAGACATCCTCCTGAAGGCTCGAGATGGTTTTTCATATCTATTCGACGAAATTGATGCTTTTCCTGCTTGGAAAGCAAAGCAATTTACCTTCGCCTTCGCATCTCTCGGTCGATCTGCATCTTGGCGTCCTTGGCCTTCAGGTCCTCACGCTTGTCGAAAGTTCGCTTACCTTTCGCAAGTCCTAGTTCGATCTTGGCGAGTCCATGAGTGAAATAACACTTCAAAGGCACTAGCGTGAGGCCCTTCTCGGCAACCTTACCAATCAGCCGTTCGATCTCACTACGGTGCAAAAGGAGTTTTCGCTTTCGCGTTGGCTCGTGTTGGGCGTACCCCGCTTGGGGGTAAGGAGGGATATGCATCCCAACGAGAAACACTTCGCCGTCTTGGATGACCGCAAAGGCTTCGCGGATCGAAGCACGACCTTGCCGCAATGATTTGACTTCGCTGCCGGTCAAGATGATTCCTGTTTCGAAAGAATCCAGGATGGAATAGGTATAGCGCGCTTTGGAATTAGAAGCGGCTACTCCGGCTTCTGCCTTTTTCGTTTTTTTTGGCACTAGCCGGCTTTTTTTGGCGACTCGGCAAGTACGCCCGCCAATATCTGTTGAGCGCGAGGGATCTGGGAGCTAGTTTCGACGACTTCGATGTCAGGGGTTATCCCTTTTCCACCGATCGATCTGCCGTTCGGTGTGAAATAGGACGCGATCGTGAGCTTCACTGCTGAGCCATCTGAAAGCAAGAAGTGCTCTTGCACCGAACCTTTGCCGTAAGTGCGAGTTCCGACGATGAAGCCGCGACCTCGATCTTGTATGGCCCCCGCCACGATCTCAGAGGCGCTGGCTGATCCTTCGTCCACTAGGACGACCAGCGGGGACTTCGTTTCAGCATCACCTTTTGCGCTGTACTTGACCGTGTCCTTACCGCGCTGTTTGTAAGAGACCACTATTCCGTCATCGATGAACACGCTGGCGACTGCGACGGCTTCATCTACGAAGCCACCGGGATTACCACGCAGGTCGAGTATGAACGCGCGCGCTCCCCTAGCTGCTAATTGACGAACCGCCTGCCTTACCTTGGCACCAGATTCTCCCGAAAATGAAATGAGTTTCACATGGCCGATCCGATCCTTGATGATCCGCGACTCAACGGCTGGGATACCGATCTTTTCTCGGACCAATGCGAACTCAATAACAGTGGGACCTCGAGACACCCCGATGCGCACTTGAGTGCCAGGACGCCCCTGGATCCGCTGGATCACCTCATCAAGCGACAGCTTGTCCGTCGCCTTGCCCGAGATCGTGGCTACAACATCGCCACTCAAGATGCCAGCCCGCGCTGCTGGGGTTTTGTCGAGCACCGATACGACCTTGACGCCGCCTTTGTCATCCTTGAGCCACAACCCAACCCCAGAATATTGACCAGTTACGAAATCTTCCTGAAATGCGCGCAGAGCCTCGGCGTTGACGTAGCTCGCGTAGGGGTCGTCGAGGGCTCCCAACATCCCACGGATAGCCCCACGAGCAAGTTCGCGGTCACCCTTTGTTTCGATGGCCGAGGCACCGATGTGACTTTCTACTTCGTCGAGTAGACCAAGATGGACTTCGTGAGGTTCGCGGGTGCTGCGGCCCGTCTGGAACCCAAAGACGAATGATGCAGTCAGCATGACCAGGGCCGCGATGGCAGAGGTTATCTTGGTCTTAGTTGTCGAGAACACGGCGAGAAAGCCTAACCCGTCTTGGTCCTCAGTTGCTCAACCAGGCGCGCGGCAGCTTGTTCTGCCTCCCAGGGATCGACCTCGGTTCCTGAATACAGATCAAGTTCAAGCGTCTTGACCACCATTTCAACGTCGCCAGCAACCAACCCCGGCACCTCTCGTTTTAGACGCAGACCATATTCGTGAGGAGTCAAAGAACTAGGACGACCAAACCCGACGATGTCGGCGGCACGTTCGAGGGCAGCGAATGCGCGGACCGCTGGCCTTAGGTGCCGCATCGATTTTTGTCTAGGCCTGGCGACATACTTACGCAGCCATCCCGCCCCAGTGAGCAGGGCCGCTAGGACAAGCAACAACATAGCCAGACGCGTACCTGATGCCGCGATCGACGAAAGGGCTTGCCTGATCGGACCCGCAATAAGGTTGCCGAGTCCGTCCGGGATCAACTTGCCCAACAGCTCCAACCCAGGTATCGCCGATCGTCGAGACTCGGCGGCGGGCACCTCGTGAGTGGGATCGAACTCAACCCACCCTGCCTGCGGGAAGTGAATCTCAACCCACGAATGAGCATCTGACTGTTTTACTTCGAAGAATCCCGAGAGTAGATCCCTTTCTCCCGAGGCATATCCAGTTGCGAACCGTGCAGGAACCCCCAACGTTCGCAACATGACCGCCATCGAGGTTGCGATCTGTTCGCAATAACCCTCACGTTCTTCGAACAAGAAGTGATCGACAGCATCGGTACCGCGCGGTTGGCGGGGAATGTCGATCTCGTACTGAGTGTTGTCGACGAGCCACTTCTCGATAGCCCTGGCCTTTCCTAGCGTGGTTGGCTCACCACCGGCTATCTGCTGCGCAAGATCTCTGACTCTACGCGGAAGTTCGGAGGGGATCTGCGTGTAGCGAGCCAATAAGGCCGGGGGAAGCCCCGCGGAGGTTGCGCGAAGATCTTGTTCGGTCAGCACGGGGACCGACGAAAGTACGCTGTAGACAGTTCCCTTGTTGAGAAAAACGCGCGACCTAACGCTTACTTGATCATCGACCTCGACTTGTCCTGTAGGAAACCAGACCTCGCGAGGATTGTAGGCAGCAAACACGAGATTGGGTTGGTCTTGCTGAACATAGAACGTTTGAAGAAGGTCGACGGAATCACGGGGGCTGTCGCCCTGGTCGGGGGCTATCAGCGCAGGAAGACCTATGACGCGCCTGGTGTCATCGCTCGAAAAACCCCAGGCGCTGCGTTCGTAGACATCGAAAACCGCGCCTCGCCAGAATGCTGGCCTGGGAGCGCGGACCTTGAGAACGACTTCATCTGAAAGTCTGCCTCGCACACGAAGGTCCACGAAATTGCCGAATCCGAAGTAGGCGTTCGGGCCCGGCTCATCGGGACTCTCACCTGGCCGTGACCCACGCGACAAACCCGGATTGAGGATGCCCGAGCCTGGCGGGATGGGTACCAGATTCGGGATCTTGAACGCAACGGCAGTGAATCGAGAACCGCCGATACGCGGCGCAAACAACAGCGCCGACAATCCTGCCACTATCACCAATAAAAGTGCTATCGAAGTCATCCGCAGCGAGGGTAGCCGCGGTTTTACGCCGATCTCAGATTGGTACGACATCGCCAAAGATGCCAGGGCGGCGATCCCCCATGGCAGGAAGAACACGATGAAGGATGATCCCAAGGACAAAGATCCTGCCAGGGCAATCAATGTTACAGAAGAGGCAAGCGAGAAATGCAGATCACGGCGCCTAGGCAGATCGAAAGAGTGGAGCGCCTGTACCAACAAGAAGATCTCGGCCAGTGGAGCACGCGCGCCTTCGACCGACGTTACTCCGCCAAGCGATGCAAGGAAGCGACCAAGGATCATGATCGCGAAGGCGGACAGGACGACCTTCAGCACGATGTTGCGACGGTGTCGCCGGAGGTATGAAAGAACGAACCCCAACGGCGCAAGGATCAATACGAGCACAGCAACTTCGGTTCCAATGATATCTTGTGAAAT
>JBDSRR010000178.1:0-7501 GCA_039929185.1 Actinomycetota bacterium | reverse complement strand
AACGGTTTTGCTGACAAGCTCTATCTGTACCCAGTGACACAGCGCAACTACATCGTATCGCGCCGACGCGATGAAGGCGACGTAGTGGGCGAAGACTTCATCACCGCGCCTTCATTGGACCGTATCCCCGTGCAATTTCAAGTGGCGACTTATTTCAAGTTGAACACCAACAAAGTGCAAAAGTTTCACGAGCAGATCGGCCTGAAATACAAGGCATACACAGACGAAGGATGGAAACGGATGCTTAACGATTCCTTCCGTCAGCAGATCGAGTTTGCGTTGCAGCGAGAAGCACGTCGATATGACCTGGCGTCGCTCTATGCGAACGCCGATGTTTTGCAGCAGGTTCAGTCGGAAGTCGGCGGAGTGCTGAAAGAGAATGTGAGCCTGATATTGGGCGACGAATACTTCTGCGGGCCAACGTTCGATGGGCAAGGCTGCCCCGAGTTCACGTTTGTCCTCAAACACATCGATATCCCTGAAGGCGTTCGCTCGGCCTTTGAATCGAACCGAACATCCGAGATCGCTGTTGTCACCAAGCAGAACGAGATCCGTCAAAGGGAAGCCGAGGCAGAAGCGATCCGGAAACTGAACGAAGCGCTCGCCGTGGCCGGCGACAACTACGTTCTATTGAAGGCCATCGAATCGGGAAAGATCGACTTCTGGGTATTGCCTTCGGGTAATAACTTCACGCTGCAAACACCCCAGCGAAGCGGGTAACAGTTACCCACCCGTGATGCGTCTCTCCGAGTCCTTTTCCCACCAGGTTCCCGCTTCTATACGAGAGCGCGGCCGTAAGTACGACCGAGACGGTTCCGTGGTCATCATGAAGGGCGACTCGTCAGAGGTGCAAGCGTTCGTGTTTGGTGGGAGTCGATACACGGTTAGTCTGGCTCTTTCCGAAGACCAACTTGCCGTCTCTTGCACGTGCCCGTACTTCGAGGGTAGCGGAGGCGGAATATGCAAGCACATCTGGGCAACTTTGCTGGCTGGCGAAGCCCGTGGTTACCTACGCGACTATCACGATGTAAACGAGGACATGTCGCAGCAGCAGACTCCTACACGATCGAACCCCTCCTTCTGGTCCACTCGGCTGAACGCTATAGCGGGGGCGAAAGACGATGGCGATCGCAAGCAGTCGCCCGATAGACGCGAGATCCTTTACATCTTCAACGTGAATGAAACGCGGTCCAGTGGTGGACTCAAACTTGATGTGGTCTACCGCGATCTAAAACGTGATGGTTCATGGAGCAAACTCAAGTCACAGCAGATCAAGGCCCAACTGATCAGACAGCTCGACGATGCGAACGACCGACAGATCCTTTCCATGATCCTTGGGTCGCAAGAGCCATGGTCGGGGTATGGGTATTACGCAGCGAACGGCCTTTCGGGTTCCAGGGTGCCCGTCCCCGGATCGATGACTGATGTTCTCGTGCCTCTTATCTGTCAGACCGGTCGGGCTCATACCCGGAGCGATTTCTCGGACGATCAACTGATGCCCTTGAGCTGGAAAGACGGGTCGCCCTGGGAGATTTGCCTTGCGGCAAAGCACGATGCCAAGGGTCGCAACCTCGTCATTACGGGACGACTGCAGCGCGGCGACGAACATATGTCGCTCGATAGGCCGCAGATGCTTTTGGCGGGGGGTTTTGTCTTCGGCGATGACGGCGTTGTGGAAAGGGTTGAGGACTTCGGAGCTTTCGGTTGGGTCTCTTCGATCCGGACTCTTGGCCCCCTGGTCATCCCGATCGCGCAATCAGACGAGTTCCTGACGAAGATCCTCAGCCTCCCAAACCTTCCCAAGCTCGACCTGCCGCCAGCGCTTTCCTATGACGAAGTGCAGATCGTTCCGCGACCTTGCCTTCAGATCCAGGCGGGATCGCGGTACCACCGAGGCGGAACTAACCGTCTAGTGGGATCGCTTTCCTTCGACTACCAAGGGGAGGTTGTAAAAGCAGATGAAGCGGCGCGCGGCATCTTTCAATCCTCCGACAGGCGCTTCTTACTGCGCGACCGCAAAGTGGAATCAGAAGCCTCGGAAACGATGAAGTCGTTGGGTTTTCGTTTTAACCAATCGCAAGAGTACGAACTGGCACCTCGACAGCTTCCTAATGTTGTACGCAGCCTAACCAATGCCGGTTGGCGCGTTGAAGCTGAAGGCAAGTTGTACAAGGCCGCGGGTGCCTGGAAGATGAACGTTGCCTCCGGCATCGATTGGTTCGAGTTGACGGGCGACGTCGAGTTCGGAGGCGAAACCGCCTCGCTGCCCGAGCTCATGGCAGCGCTGCGGCGCGGCGAAAACTACGTTGTGTTGGGTGACGGAACCATGGGTCTGTTGCCGGAGGAATGGCTCGAAAGATACAGACTTCTTGCGGGAGTTGGAGAAGTTACCGGCGATGCTTTGCGTTTCAAACGAACTCAGGTTGGACTCCTCGACGCTCTCCTCGCATCTCAACCGGACGTAACGCTCGACGAAGTATTCGTTCGTGCGCGCGATCAGATCCGCGCCTTCAAGGGTGTCGACGACGCTAAAGAACCACCCGGGTTCGTGGGAGAGCTGCGCGAATATCAACGCGAAGGTTTGGGTTGGATTAACTTTCTTCAGCAGTTCGGATTTGGTGGATGTCTTGCCGACGACATGGGCCTGGGCAAAACGGTCCAGGTGCTGGCATTACTCGAATCGCGGAGGCAGCTGAAAACGCCCCCGTCTCTTGTCGTCGTGCCTGCGTCTTTGGTATTCAACTGGACTAAGGAGGCAGAACGCTTCACGCCGAAACTGAAGGTTCTCAATCACACCGGAGCGCGCCTAGATCCGGGAGAGCATTTTGACGAATACGACGTCATCTTGACCACCTACGGAACGCTTCGACGTGACGCGCTTCACTTCAATGCATACAGATTCGACTACTGCATCCTGGATGAGGCTCAGGCCATCAAGAACCCGAGCACGGCATCTGCTAAAGCGGCCAGGTTGCTCAAGGCTGAGCATCGCCTTGCTCTCAGTGGCACCCCGATCGAGAATCATCTCGGAGAACTTTGGAGTTTGTTCGAGTTTCTGAATCCGGGAATACTCGGAAGCGCGTCCGCGTTCAATGGTGGCTTGAACAACAGCAACGGAGCTGATGATTCGGCAAGGACCGTACTGGCTCAAGCGCTTCGCCCGTTCATCTTGCGACGAACCAAGGATCAAGTGGCCAAAGACCTACCGACCAAAACCGAACAAACCATGTATTGCGAATTAGGTACAACCCAGCGCAAACATTACGATCAGTTGAAAAACCATTTTCGCCGCGATCTGTTGAAAAAGGTCGATACCGATGGCATGCAAAAGTCAAAGATATTGGTCCTTACGGCGCTGCTTCGGTTGCGACAGGCTGCCTGCCATCCAGGGTTGATCGACGAGTCGAAAGTATCGGAATCGAGCGCGAAACTCGACGTTTTGATCCCGCAGCTGGTCGAGGTTGCTGAGGAAGGACATAAGTCGCTCGTGTTTTCCCAGTTCACCAAGATGCTTGCCATCGTTCGCGACCGGCTTGATCGTGAGGGGGTTGTTTATGAATACCTGGACGGACGTACAAGGGATCGCCAAGCCAGGGTCGAGCGCTTCCAGGAAGATCCGGATTGCCGCGTATTTCTCATCAGCCTAAAAGCTGGCGGTCTTGGGCTGAACCTAACTGCGGCCGAATACGTTTTCCTACTGGATCCCTGGTGGAATCCCGCTGTCGAAGCCCAAGCCATCGACCGGACGCATAGGATCGGGCAAGCCCTTCCGGTGTTCGCGTACCGGATCATCGCCCGCGACACGATCGAAGAAAAAGTCCTTCAACTGCAAGAATCCAAGCGCACGCTTGCCGACTCGATCATCACTGCCGACAACAGCCTCATCAAGCACATGCGCCGCGAAGATCTTGAACTTCTATTAACGTAAAAGACTGCCGTGTCGAGGATAAAGATGCTCGATCATGTCTTCGACCAGGGAACGAATCTCGATTGCGCACTCGCGATATTGCGACATCGGGCCCCCGAAGGGGTCCTCGATATCGTCGTCGGATGCAAGTGCGGATGCCATCTCTGAAAGGGACCGTCCACGCCCCAAGGCGCTCAAGTAGCCCTCCATAGGACCGTCGCGCTGCCCCATTGCTCTTGCCCTTCGGACGAAGTCTTTCAACGTAAATGTTCTCGGCCGCAAAGAAGGGTCGCGTGAGATCGTCTCATTCAGGTGAGCGTTCGCCATCGCGATGACAAAGTTCGGCCCCCGCGACAAAGCAACATCAAGCGTCGTGGATATGTGCGGCGAGATGTCGATGTCTTGCTCCGCCATCACCTTCACGGCTTCTTCGGTGGCAGCGTTCCCACTGGACAACAGGCCAGCGCTTGAGAGGCTGATCGGAAGACGACACTTGGCTGCGATGGACTGTGCGAAGCCGAGTGCCATCGGTGAGCGGCAGATGTTGCCGGTGCAGACGAACAAGATGCTTTGGGCTTCCATGTAACTAAGTGGAAGGCAAGAGTGCGGCGAGGCGAACGACGGCAGGGTCGAAATTCCCTAGCAACAAACGCGGATGTTCTAGTGCACGAATGCCGTCGGTACCGCTGATTACTACTTCCTAAGGGCGAAATTGAGGGTAGTGGTGGCCCCTGAGGTCACGGTAACGTTTGCGTTCTTGTTGATGTATCCCGTCTTGCTCGCCGTGCAGGTGTAACTGCCTGGCGTAACGTTTGAGATCGTGTAGTTGCCGCTCGTGTCGGTTGTAGCCGCCCCGGCGGTTCCGCAACTGACATTGGCACCTGACAGAGCCGTTCCAGTCTTAAACTCGGTTACCTTTCCTGCGATGGCTCCTGGTGAGGGGGGCGGTGGCGGGGGAGCAACTGCTCCGAGCGCTGCCGCGAGATTTACGCGCTTGTAGCCGTTGCAAAGAGACCGTCCGTTTCCACCGCCCGTTATCGTCACGGCCGTTGACTTCATCTGATTACGAGTTTGGATGCTATTCAGACCCTTCGCCCACATGATCAGCGATGCAACACCGGATACGTGTGGAGTTGCCATCGATGTTCCGCTGATCACTCCGTAGCTATTGCCGGGAAATGTCGACCAGATGTCTTCGCCCGGAGCTGCGATTTCGACGTCGCTGTTGCACGTGGAAAAGGTTGAGATCTTGTCGGCCTGATTAGTAGCTGCTACCGACATGGCTTCTGGATAGAAAGCCGGGTAATTCTTGGTGTCGTCGCCATCGTTTCCGGCCGCCGCGATAACGAGCACGCCTGCCGCGTCCGCATCTTTTACTGCCTGCGCTTCAGTAGAAGCCGAGGAGGCGCTCCCAAGACTCATGCTGATTATGCGGGCACCGCCTTGTTGGTGGAGCCAGTAGATCCCTGCGACGATATCGGCTAGGAACCCTAGTCCTGCACCATTGAGCCCCTTGAAGATAGCAAGCTCAGAGTTTGGCGCGACGCCTGCTACACCAACATTGTTGTTGGCGGTGGCGGCAACGGTTCCGGCGACGTGGGTCCCATGCAAGTTGTCGTCACTGCAAGCTCCCGCGGTAACAACACCGATGGCTGAGATCGCTTGCGCGCACGCTTTGACTTTGTCGAAAAGCTCAACGTGTGAGCGATCGATCCCGGTGTCGAGGATGCCTACTCGGGTGCCACCTGCGGTTGGGAACTGACCCGGCCCGAAAGCCGCGTCCCAACCCTCAGGAGCGTCGATGTCGGCGTCGACAACGCGTGGCGTAACCAAGCTGGCCTTTACACTTTGACCGGTGTTGTGCAGCCCCCAAAGGTCTGAAAATGAAACGTCGTTGGGAACACTCAGCAACCGAACTTGTTTGTTGAGGTCGGCGTAACGCACCAGAGGGTTGTTGAGGTATGCCAAGCGAAGTGATGTGGCGTCGGTTCCGTCGGGCACTCGAACAACTTCGATGTCGCCAGCCGCAATCGTGTTCACGACGGTAGCCCCCAAAGCATCGTGAACCGATGTCTTTGCAAGAACAGATGTCCCTGTGTCGAACCTGACCAAGATGTGGTTGGGATCATGTGCAACAGCGACAGCGGCTGGTGCGGCGGTTGCCGTAAGCAACAGTCCTGCTGCGATGGCGACCGTTAACAATGAAGCGCAAAACCTGCTGGTCACTTTTGTCAAAACAACCTCCTCATGGGTGTTAGCGCGGGTGGTTCTTCGAAGGGGCAATTGTACCCTTTGTCGGGTTTGGGAGCTATTTTGTCTCTGTGGGGGTCACTGGTCCCTCATCTGCTCGGGCGTCTACTTGGGCATTGATTGCCGCCTGCTCGCGCAGGAAGCCGCTGACTCCAGTTTTCGCGATCAGGAAGGCGTTAAGGCTGGGCGTTATCGATTGACGTCCTTAATGTCCATCGATCGGAAACCTTACCCGGATAATGGGAACCTAATGATGTTCGCGAAAACCTTAGTGTTTGGGATGCTCTTTGTGTTGGCTTCATGCGGCGCGCCAGACATCGTCACTGAATCCGGTGTCATCGGTCAGGTGACAACGGGGCCTACGTGTCCGGTTGAAGAACCCGGCAGGCCCTGCGCCAATAGACCTGTCGTGGGCTTGATAAGGGTCACCCCGTTAACTTCTGACGAAGCCGCAGGAGTCACTAAGTCGGACGAAGACGGAAAGTTCCGTCTGACACTGGCCCCCGGACGCTACACAGTGACGGTTTCGGCCCCTGGCACTTTTGGCTGCAAACCTTTGGACATACAGATTCCCAAGGACACTTTCGTGCAGGCTTCGATCATCTGCGAATCAGGGATCAGGTAGCTAGGGTCGGTGCGCTTTGCCCTCGGCGCTCTTTGCCGTTCCAGTGACCGCATGTTCTTCGGCGTTGGCCGTTCCAGTAACCGAATGTCCGTCGCTTGCCACACGAGACACTGCACTACCACGCTCAAGTCCGGGCGAGGTGCTGTTCACTGTGGACGTCACATCGAAGCCCTTGCCATGGTCGCTGTCTCCTGAATTGTTGTGTTCTGCTGACTTGCCTCGTGTGTCGGAGTGAGAGTTTGCATTGTCGCCAGCGGGGACCGAGATCCCAACTTTTGCGAGCATCTCTGATGCCATATCTTGGGCCGCCCCAGGTAGTTCACCAGCAAAGGCGAGCCCAGTGCCAAGTACCAACATTCCGCCCAACGATGCAGCGGCGACTTTAGTCTTCAACTTGCGGGTCTTCAGGTTCTTGAACATCTGAGGCCTTTCTTGGCCTTCTTGGCCCTTTTGGCCCTTTTGGCCCTTTTGGCCCTTTTGGATCGACATCGTTATGGCTGAAATGAGCCCAGGTGTGGCCTCGGTTTCGGCGATCGATGCAGGCGAAGCCAGGGCGCGCAATGCGCTAGCTACTTGCGCGTAGCCAAGTTCGTCGGCCTCGTCTGCGAGGGGCTTGTCGGTCATCTCAATTGTGGAATCGTTCGAGGTGGCGTTTTTGTTACACCTGCAGCCCGATTTGTTTCGCAAGCGACTTAAGAGCGCGGTGCTGCAAAACTCGG
>JBDSRR010000177.1:0-6486 GCA_039929185.1 Actinomycetota bacterium | reverse complement strand
GGTCTTCGGCCGGGGCTTGGGCTTGGTCTTGGTTTTCGGCCGGGGCTTGGGCTTGGCTGCTGGTCGGGACGGCGCCGGAGGGGAAGATTTCTTGCTGCCGACCAACCATCCGATGTCTAGCGCGACTGCGTTCATGGGTTCGACGGTTCGGGTTTCCTGGTCATAGGTAAAACGTGCGACTTTGCGTTGACCGCGAGACTTGTACTGAAAAGACACTTGCCATGGCCTGCCCTCTCGGCGAACTGCTGTCCAAGCGTCGTCGATTTCCTCGCTCGACATATGAACTCGCTTCGATTCAAGATTCCACGATACGGCCGTACCAACGTCTTTGTCGGAAAGCCCCAACCTCGACTTTGAAATCTTGGCAGATTTGACCAACACGATGACTCCCGCCCTCTCAGCAATGATCGGCTGGATGAATCGTTCTACCCAGGAAACATCGGTCTCGGCAAGCTTCGCTACCTGTTCAAGCGTCTTTCCTTCACGCAACAGCATCTGGATCTCTCGGGGGCTAAGGCCACTCGGGCGCGCCCCATCTAGGCTGGGAAGGATTTGACCTTCAGGCAAACTCTTCGCGCCTGACTTGGCCGGCTTGGGCTGAGAGTCGAGTCGAACCACCTCTTCGAGGGTTCGCTTAAGCCGCGAATCGATACTCACGATATAGCTACCGCTCTTCGCGCCCTTTCGAGCGGCGAAGATGAGACTCTTTAGGTCGGTGGTGAAACCGACTAGGTACAGCTTTGCCATCTATTCTCCGTTTGGCGCTCGCTTAGGGTCGCGAACATGCCACTGGTTCGGAAGAATAAACCTCTACCCGGCTTTTCTCTTGAATTTCAGCACGGGCGCCAAACCTGCCCTTTGAAGACTTTCGATAGCCTGTTCCTCGTCGGGTTCGATTTCCAGGGGCCCGGACGGGGGTGACAGGAGCGCCATCACAAAACAATCCTTGCAGTGATCGGATTCGAACATCTCACACTGCTGACAATCGATAATCATTTCGACCCCCTTTTTGATGGAGTTGACGCACGCTTTGGAGGCTTGACCCCCAATTCCTCGAACAAGCCACCGGGCTGATCTTCACTTAACGCATCTTCATATCCACGCAGATACGCCATCCGCAGAAACCAGCCCAAGGCCTGACTGTTGTCACCAAAGTCGACCTGCGAGTTGAACACTGCCAGCCAAACATCTACAAGACGAGAGTCGAAAGCAACCTCGAGTCGGGTTGCTTGGTCCGTAAGGTTGTTCACATCTACCGGGAAATCGTTCATTACCATTTACCTCCTAAAAAGATAGTAGAAGGGGGTAGTGACAAAAAATGCCCCCTTTCGGGGGCACAGAAAAGAATCTTAGAAAAACTCTAGTTAGTCGACATCACGACGCCCAGTTCCTCGAATCCAGCGAGCACACCTTCTTCGCTTTCGCCAGCCAAAGATGCGATGAGGTCTAACTCGTTACTACGCACGAATACCAAACTATGGTTCTCGCCCCTTTGAGACTGGATGCCGGTTAGATATTCGACCAACGGCTTGAACTTTGCCTGCGGAAGACTCTGGAGTTTCTCCATGTTGACCGCCAGCTTCTTGGAAGATCCAAGGGCCCTCAGCGCCTCTGGATCTGAATCTGAGCGACGTTCGAACATCCGCTTACCTCCTTAGCGCAACTGAATTAACCAAGTATGGGGCTAAAGTCAACAACCGTAAATAGTCATTTACACGACCCCTAGATCTAACAGGTCGGCCAGCCGTTCTTCAGATACGCCAATGCCCCCATATACCTGGGAATTGTGCTCACCAAGACCGGGTGCGGGAAGTCTGATTGCCCCGGGATTATTGAGCAGACGCAGAGGGATTCCCAATTCCTTCCAAGGCATCCCCCCAGGCAAATCTTTTTCGACCAGCATCCTTCGAGCGAGAACCTGCATATCAAGCGCCATCTCGTCGAAATCATTCACCGGTGCCACACAGGTTTCGAGCGGTGCCAACAGGCGAACCCACTCGTCGCGCGGGCGCGATACAAATCGCGACTCCAAGAGCAGGTGGATCTCGGCTCTCCTCTGGGGAGCGGGAAACTGCTCGTAGACCAACTCCGGAAAACCCAGAGCATCGCAAAGCGCTTTCCAGAACTTAGGCTCGAGAGCGCCCACAGAGACAAACTTGTCATCTGAACACCTGTATACGCGGTAAAAAGGAAAGCCCCCATTAAGATATCCCTCGCCTGGTTGAGGTCCTGGCTCTCCCGCTAGCCATGGTGCTAAATGAAGAGCCAGCCAGGATAAAGACGCATCCATCATGGAAACGTCAACGAATTCACCGAGACCAGTTTTGCCCCGGCTCACGAGAGCAGCGAGGACTCCCACAACGGCCATCATCGCGCCGGAGAGGTCGGCCACTTGAACGCTGGGTAGAACGGGAGGGCCCCCCGCTTGCCCCGTAGCCCCTAAGACGCCTGAGATCGCCACGTAGTTGATGTCGTGGCCCACCTGAGTGCGGTAAGGCCCGTCCTGCCCGTATCCCGTGATCGCCGCATAGATGAGGGATGGATTCGCAACCGCTAGGCTCTCGTAACTCACGCCGAGACGCTGCATGACCCCGGGACGGAAAGATTCGACCAAAACATCGGCGGTTTCGACCAATCGGTGCAGCAATTCGGTGCCTTCGGGCTTTTTGAGATTCAACGTGACGCTCTTCTTGTTGCGATTCAACACCCTGTGAGCGGCGCTCATTGCGCCCATCATCGGGGGCATTTGTCGAATGTAATCGCCCTTGCCGGGCTCTTCGACTTTAATGACGTCGGCCCCCAGGTCTCCCATCAAAAGCGTTGCGTAATTGCCCGGCTGAAGCCGAGTCAGATCAAGGACGACAATGCCAGATAGAGGTCCGCTCACTTAACGACGACGTTCATAAAGGAATCCACCCACAAGCGGGGCGAATTCGGCGACGTTGTATATAGCATGAAGCACCGGACGCGACACCGGCAACCCTCCCCACAACTTCCCACCTGAGGCTAGCAAGCCGGGAGTGCCGGCAACGCCGGTCGTGAGGTAAATGAACATGATGTAGCTGTGTTCTATCTGATGCCAGGATGCAAGGACAAGAACCACCATTAGCCAGGGATTGCCCGGGTAACGGCGAACCAACATCACCGCGGCTAGAAAAACTCCAAGGTTCCAGATGAAATGGACCCACTCGATGTCTAGCTGACCAACGATCCCATGGGACCGGGCCTTACCTAAATGAAGGACGAAGAGCTGAACCAGCTGCACGATGTGTTCGACGATGTGCGCCCCTTGGGCGGCGATGAGCACCACGAACAGCAGGACGTTTCGATTCGGCCGAGAGATTTGGGCTGGCAGAGTCACGGGGGCAATAATAGCCATTCCTTGACTATCGAACATATGTTCGTTTACATTGTCGTATGACCCAGCAGAGTTTTGACGATCTTGGCACCATGCTGTTCGACACAACCTTCGTTGTGCTTGACATAGAAACCACAGGCGGCTCCCCCACCAGCGACACCATCACCGAGATCGGGGCCATCAAAACGCTGGGGGGCGAGCAGATAGGCACCATCCAAACTTTGGTGAGACCCCGTGAACCGATTTCGGGTTATGTGGAATTGCTGACCGGCATCAGCAACACGATGGTGTCCTTAGCGCCTCCTATCGAAGAGGTCCTTCCTTCACTTTGGGAGTTCTTGCGTGGCGCAGTTTTGGTGGCGCACAATGCCCGCTTCGACGCTGGCTTCTTGTCGTCAGCCTTTAGGCGGTACGGGTACTCGGTGCCTTTCACCAAGACTGTCTGCACGTTGCGCCTCGCGCGATGGCTGATGAAAGGCGAGACGCGCGACATGAAACTCGAAACCCTGGCCGCGATGGTTGGTACCACTACGAAGCCGTGTCACCGCGCTTTCGACGACGCCTCGGCAACATGCGAACTCTTTCATCGCCTTTTAGAACTAGCGGGACCCCACGGAGTTCTTACTCTCGAAGACCTAAGTGCGTTCGCCCGAGCAGGTAGACGCCCGGCCATGGACAAGGCATCTTTAGCCGCGGGGATCCCCAGAACCTCCGGGGTTTACAAGTTTCTCGATGTACGCGGCAACGTCCTTTATGTGGGCAAAGCCAAGAACTTAAGGGCGCGTGTGCGTTCCTATTTCTACGGTGATGAGCGGCCGCAGATCGGTGGACTCGTGCGCGAGGTAGTCAAGGTCGAGGTGGAGCGACTGCCAACCGATGTCGCTTGCGAAGTGCGCGAGTTGAAACTCATCCAATCGCATCAGCCCCGCTATAACCGACGCGGAAAGAGGGCGTCGAAACCGTCAGTTTGGCTGAAGCTCTGCCATGGACCCGTCCCCAGATTCGTTATCGGTCGCAGTATCGGGGCTAAAGACAGGGCACTGCTTGGTCCCTTCTCGTCGGTGAAGTCCGCCAAGCAAGTCCTTGCGGCTCTGCAAGAGGTGGCACCATTTCTTGATCAGCACCAGCTTGCTGACGACGTAACGGCGGGTGCGCACGAAACCTTCAGAGAGTTGACGCGCTTGATGAATGAGCGGTCCGAAGAACAGCGTTATGAAAGTGCCGCGGTAATTCGCGACCACATAGATGCCCTGCGGAGGATCCTCGAAAGGCAGCGAATCATCGGTACGCTTAAACAGGCGGACGACTTGCTCATCCGCACTCCGGAAGGCCAAGTGACTGCCATTCGCAATGGGGGCCTTGTCACTTCGTTCATCGAAACGGACGCCGCCGATGCACCTCAACTGTTCGACCTAGCCCCGGAAGGCAACCCCACCATCGACGAAATGATGATCGTGTGGCGCTACTTGAGCAATGCTGCGAACAACGGCGGCTGGGTGGCTTATTGCACCGGGCGATTGGACACTTCGATCAACCCGTCGAGGGATTCTCGGGCTCTGCCCGACAGTATCGACTCGGTCGCAAGCGTCACTCCCGCCCCCATGTCCGCGGCGATGTCTGCGGCGACGAGTCCTGCCGCTGCATTGATCACAACTACATCAAACTCGGGACCGCGGGTCCCTGCGCAAACTTCGAGAGCGATCTTGACATTTTCAGTTACCGACCCACCTTTGAGAGAATCCGGTTGAGCGATCGCGAAACCTAGTGCGGTTGGGTCGATAGTCCATTGCACTACCTTGTCACGGGTGACTTCCCAAACTTGGGTGGGCCCTGTGGTGGTTATCTCGTCCAACCCATCAGAGCCATGCACAACGAGGGCATGTGTTGTTCCCAGAGCGCGAAGCACCTCTGCCATCTTCGGTGCCATAGCCGCGTCAGACACACCAAGAACTTGGTGCTTGGCCCCCGCGGGATTCGTCAGCGGCCCTAGGAAGTTGAAAACCGTTGGCACACCCAGTTCACGACGCGGCACCGCGGCATGGCGCATCGATGGATGAAAGATGGGGGCGAAGCAAAACCCTATGCCAACCTCGGTGATGCACTGAGCAACCTGCACGGGACTTGCATCGATCTTTACGCCGAGTTCTTCGAGCAGGTCTGCTGAGCCGCAAGAGCTAGAAGCGGCGCGGTTGCCATGCTTTGCGACCTTGCCCCCTGCTCCGGCCACCACTAATGCAGCGATGGTCGAGACATTGATCGTGCCGGAGCGGTCGCCCCCAGTGCCGCACGTATCAACTACCGGAAAATCGACTGAAACTTTCTCTGAGAACTCGCGCATGGTTGACACCAAACCAACGATCTCATCGACTGCTTCGCCCTTTGCTCGAAGAGAAGCAACGAATGCGCCGAACTGAGATGCCGTGGCCTCGCCCTGCATGATCTGGCGCATGGCCCATGAGGCACCTTCACGGGATAACGATTCACCCGCGAGCAGATGCCCAAGAACCTGGGGCCAGGTGTATTCACTCACAGGTGCCTCCCTTCTCTACAGGATAAGCGCCCGGGCCTGGAAAATGCTGTGAGACGCGCGTCCTAGGTTTCAGGAGTATGGCGCAGAAAAGATGGGACCATCGCTGCAAAGGCCAAGGCTCCAACGACACATGCGAGTCCTCCCGAGACAACGGAAAATGTTGGACCGAAAGCGGCGGCAACTAACCCTGCCTCGGCATCGCCCAATCTCGGCCCCCCTGCCACGACAAGGATGTTGACTGCGGACATCCGTCCACGCAAAGAGTCGGGAAGTAGTAACTGAAAGATCGTCGAACGAAATACTGCAGAGATGACATCCGCCCATCCTGCGATAGCCAGCATGATGAGAGCAAGCCACAAGCGGTCGCCAACCAAACCGAAACCGGCGATGCCAAGGCCCCACACGACGACAGACACAACGACTGCAAGACCTTGTCTTTCAACGCGCTTCACCCATCCCGAGGTTGCCGCTCCCAAGATAGCGCCCGCAGCGGGAGCTGAAAGTAAAAGTCCCGCAACCTCATTTCCTGCATCGAACTGAACCACGGCCAAAATGGGAAACAGCGCACGAGGCATCCCGAAAACCATGGCTACAAGAT
>JBDSRR010000176.1:0-10103 GCA_039929185.1 Actinomycetota bacterium | reverse complement strand
GCCGTGAGATCCGTCGCCGGACGGGCATGAGCCAGCGAGTCCTAGCCGCTGCGGCGGGCGTCACTCCAGCGACGGTTGCCCGCATCGAAAAGGGTCGTATGGAGCCTACTTTCGATCTGCTTCAACGGATCGCTCGTGGCGCGGGGACAGGTTTGCATGTAGAGGTGTCAGCGATTGACCCTGATGAACAAAAAGCTAAGCGCCAAGCCCGTATGCTTACGCATGAGCAGCGACTGAAACAAAATGACCACATTTCGCGTATTCGGATCGCAGGCACGAAACGTGCCTGACGCGTGGTCGAGCGAGTTGCAACCGCTCGATACCGAGACGATTTTCAGGGCCCTTGAGCTTGAGGCGGTCCGATACGTGATAGTTGGGGGCCTCGCCGCCGTCCTGCATCGATGGTCGGGGACTACGGCCGACCTCGACATAGTTCCCGCCGACAGTTCAGCCAACCTGAATAAACTTGGGCGGGCGTTGCGTTCGCTCAACGCGGTCGTGTACGCCGATCCCGGTCGAGATGACTTGTTCGAAAACGGCAAGCCACCCGAAGCGGACGATTTCGGTTATACGGCCGAAGGTCTTAGGAGGCACCGTGTCTGGCATCTCATGAGCGATTCGGGACCGATCGACGTGACATTTGAGATCGCTGGAGTTGGGGACTATCAAAAATTGCGGAATGAAGCAGAATCTCGCGACGTGTTCGGTCTCAACATAACGGTCGCCTCTCTTGAGCACGTGATCACATCGAAGCGCGCCGTTGCACGCCCGAAGGATCTACGCGTTCTTCCTGAACTCGAAGAATTGCGTGACGATCGAGGCACTGCCTAGGGGGCGTTTAGCCAGGTCTGAATCTGTGACATGGCCGATGTTGTCCAACCTAACTTGTTGTGATTAAGCGATTGCGTTGAGCCCCCACCGTTGGTACCGACCCCGACCGTGCTCGTGCAGCTCGAAGTGAATATCAAGCCGTCGCTAGTACCGGTGTGTTCGTTGTGGATCAGTGGGATGTCGTTGGTGTTTCCGCACAACAAGTGAGTTCGAATGGCTGATGGGATGCCAGCCGTTCTCACCGTGTTTACCAAACTGCTTGGCGTAAACGCGTCGATGCCGGACCCTTCGGAAACGTAACCCAATCCGCCGTAATAGGTCGTCCAATAATCCTGCTCCAACGGCAGCCCGTAAGTTCCGTCCCATCGCTTCAGCATCTGCTTCGTCCCTGGGTACCAAGAAGAGCCGTGGTCCCATTCGGGGTGGTAGTACCAGATGCCGTAACAAACCAGCCAGTAATGGGCGACCGCACCGTTTGCACCGCCGCCACACTCGCTGTAAACGCCGAGCGACGGAATGGTGCCGTGGCGAAATGCGTAGTCGTACCCATTGTTGGGGGCCCCTATCAATGCCAGCCTGCGGATGTTGCTGGCATACGCGGTACCCCACGACTGCTTGACGCTTGACGCGTACATACGGGCATTGAAGCCACCCTTAGACCAAGCGACTACATCGACTTTCGTTGCGCCTGTTTTCGATTTGATGATCTCGATCGCGTCATAGATCTGTTCGCTCCAGTAGTACCCATTGCCGTTCTTATGGGGAAAACTGATGGCGAACACCTTGTAACCGGCTGTGTCCAAGTACTGCATCAAACCGGTGGTGGGACACGTTGCAGCACCACACATGTTGCCACCCAACTCATTGGGGTTAGCCCACGCAAAGTCAGCCTGTTGATTGGCCCCATGGACGAGCAGGACTGGGGTCGGCTTGGTACCTGTGTCCCAATTGGGCGCGTGGTAGAGCAGGAAACGGGAAGAATGCGGTTGAGCGCTTGCGAAGAAAGTGGCTCGTTGTCCCAGTTGATTTCCTCGTCCATCGCTGGGGTACGCCTCGGCAAGGATGCTCGATGAATTGTCCTTCCAGCGCTCGACTTTCTCCCAACCGTTGGCAACGGATGTGAAGGTAGCCTCAAGTGTGCGCGACGAAGTTGCGTTTGCACCTGGAGCAGACAACATCGCTGCGAAGACGACGATGACGACAAAGGGCACGAGCTTTTTCATCTAAGCCTCCTATTCGGACTGCTGTAAGAACTGTCGATAAACCGAAACAATCGCGGGGTCCATCCGAAGATCGTTGTGATAAGCGAAGGGGAAACTCCTGTTGTCGGCACCCAGCAGTTTTGGCGAGTCGGCGTAAGTTGGTCCTGCAAAGGCAGGATCGCCAACCCCGGTTCCGTCAAAGATCGTGAGCCACTTGGCAGGAAGATACGTTTCGTCGGCGCCACCGGGCCCATTCAAGGCTTCAAGCCATGGGGTTCCCGCGGCAATCTCGTCGCAAGAAACCACAACGCCTTCGCTTGCGGGTGGGCAGAAAGATGTTCCTTTGTTGGCACCAGCGATGGCGACGAAGGCAGCAAGATCGGACCGCAGTTCCGGATGCACTTTGAGGGCGTAGAGGTCCGCGACATTTACTTCGTTGCTCGTGACACGGGTTTGTCCGTCCCACCCCATGTCGGTGTGCTCTTGGTCACGCTGCGGATTCCCGGTGAACAGTGCGCTGCCGTTGTTGGCACCGAGTCCGTTATAAGAAAGGGCGTACATCTCCTGGTCGGTCCAGGCCGCCGCCTTGAGCTGGTCGCGCACTGGATACCAATCTGCGGCATCAACACTGTTGCCATGCACGAAAGATGACCGGGACGTGGGTTCGCTACCCATTGGCCAAGATGTCTCCCCACCCTCCGAGGCGGAAGCCCCATTCTGAGTCGTAGAGGACGGGAAAATCGGTCCCAAAGGCCACCTTCGCTGCCCCCTGGCGAACCCAATCGCCGCCAGAACTGCCGCAGCGCATCTTTTTGCTTGACTATGCCTAATCCGAGCCTCCATAATGTCAAAACTGACTACTGAGTCAGGTCTTATATATCATGAAGAAATGTCGGAATACAAGCAGGAGTTTTCAATCTCACGTCGAATACATAGGCAAACAAGTGAAGGGAATAGACATGAATAAGAGGAATTGGAAGTGGATGACATTGGTGGTGGGGGCTGCGACTTCCTTGCTGGTTTCTCTTCCTGGAGCGATTGCAACGGATGGTGGGACTCACGTGATGTACATACGAGGGATTTCGAACATCAGCAACCAGTGTGAATACGAGTGGGTGGATGCTGATACTGCCGCCCCTGGCATCCAACCTGTACGTGACGAGCTGGGAATACCGCAACCGAAAATGGACCCGGTCACGGGTGCTCCCTCTTGCCGGGACACTAACCTTAGCGCCGCGGGCATTCAGCCAGCGCCCTGTACGCTGAAACGCAATACCGGCCCTTATCATCCACCGGACCGTGGGAATAACCTCCTCGCAGGCGAAACTGGCCTGCAGCCACCGTGTCGTGGAGACATCTCCCAGACTGACGTTGCGGGTTTGACGGGGTGTACTTCAGCTGGCACCTCGGCTGTTTCGGACTGCGGGATTTCAGGCAACACCTGGTTCTACGGTTATTGCGGCCAAACTTATGGTGGTGCGTCAGGTGGTTTCAGTTTTGGTGGCCAGACTTGGACCATCAATCGTATGGGGTTCCCACGCGGTCGAGGGGCTTGGGAGTTCAGCGGCAAAATGACCAGTCCGACGACCGGGCACGACACTACTTTCCGCTACTACCTGGGTGCAGCGCCAGATCAGCCGGGGCAACTCCTTGGCTGCGACGGTGTCGGAAGTCTGACTTCGGTTACGTTTACGGGGACGATCATCGTCCCTGCCCCGCCAGTTAGGGTGATTCGAACCAAGCCTGGGTGGCATTGGTGCACGAGGGATGACTTAGTGTCCATTGTCGGCGACGGCTGCTGAGAATCAGCAGATCAGGAGATTAATCTAGGGCGCTATGGACACAACTGCTGAAGGATCGGGGCGCGAGCCTCGGTCCTTTGGTTTTCGGAGTCGGATTTGTGCCGGTTTAGCCGCATTGGCGATCGCGGTGGCGCTCGTGCCACTAGCGGATGCGTCCGAATCTGATTTACGTCTTGTTGGTTATTTCGACCGGCGCAACGCCGACAGCGTTACCGATGCAGATGGCAATATCGTTATCGATCACCACCTTGGTAAGGCATTTCAGATCAACAATGATCCGAAGCCAGCCCTTACCGAGTACTCACTCGATACTCTTGCTCCGGGGCGAAGGTTGGCTATTCCACCCATGGTCGCTGCAGAGACTCGTGCTGGGCGCGTCGAGTGGTTGACTTCGCTCGATCCCGTCGGTCATAGGCTATTTGCCTTCGAAAGAGACGTGGATGCTGTCCCCGAAAATTACAAACTTTTCAACATAGACCTTCGCGCTATGACGGTTTCGCCGTCAGTCACACTGTGGCCAGGGGCTGATCGCATCCCATTAGCTATCTCGTACCACCCGCTGTCAGATCGTGTCTACATATTGACCAGGGTAAGCAATCTAGACGCCGCGGGGAGCCTGTTGTTCCTGGAAGAGCGAAGGACCAACGGCGACGAAGTTTGGACTTACCGATTGGCACCCTGTTTTAGCGCTCTCGATCAGCAATACCCACCGACTCTGGCACGCAGCATCATTGATCCGTCCAACATTTATCTCAATTGTTATAACTCTGGGGGTACCCAGAGCCAAATCGTGAGAGTACGGCTTGGCCCCGATGGGACGGTTATCTCCGGCGGTGAGGATGTGTACGCGGGGATGCCGCGTACGCTTTCAACTATGTTTGACCCAGGAAGCGACCGGATGTTTTTCCTTACGACCAACAGCGGGGCCGGCCGAGGAGTATGGGTTTTTGACGGTTTGCGCTCGACTTTCTTGGGCGTGATTGCCAGCGGCGACACAGGCAACGGTGCTCTGGACTATTCGATGGGACTCGACCCGGTTACGGGCAGGCTCTATCTGCATACGCCAGTTGGTTTGCTGGTGAGCGATGGCAGACGACTACCGCTCGGTGGAGGATTGCTTTTTCGCCAGTACGCCCAGTTTGGAGTCGGCACCATCGTGGTCGATCCGCTGAATCGACGTGTTTTCGTTCCCGATAGTTTGACCTTGAACCGGAATCTGCGTCCCGCGCGCTACATCATCGTCAAGGATGAGTTGGCTGCATTCTTGCCTCAATCCGCAGGCGATCCCGATAGTTTGACTTCCGATGTCGAGGAGCGGCCGGAGGTTACTCGTGTAAATATCTCGGCCGCGGGGCGTTCGTTCGCCGCAAGGACACTTTCTACGGGCGGCCTGCAGCGCGGTGCTTGGAACTTGGCTATCGGTCAAGTGGCGCCTGAAGAATTCGAACTCGGGCGAGACGGGATTCGCACGGTGCCTTTAGATGATCGTAACCGCGACATCTACGGTGCCAGGGTGCGCTCGGTTTCGCTCACGAACGACAGCGCCGATGCGATGTCCTTGATGGGCCAAGCCGACGAGGGAACGCTGAAGGATCTGAATCAAGCTGATATCGATTGGCCCTTCGAGGTAGCGGAATGTCAGGATGACGGCAAGAAGCCATCGAATGGGTCAGCTAACGACGGCATGGCTGGAGCCTCGTGCGATTCGGCAGCTCATGTTGCGATGGCATCGGCGAGCGCTCCGGGATTCCCCGGTGCCGACCCCAGTTTGATCAGCGCCAAAAATCTGTTCGCGCAGAGTTCCGTTGTCCGTGATCCGACACAGGGCCTAGTGTCGCGTTCCACGGCGAGCGTTTACGGACTCTCATTACTTGGCGGCAAGGTAAGGATCGGGCAGTTGGTTTCCGAGGCCACCGCGAGGGCGAAGGGACGGCCGGGCACTGCCAATGCCACGTTCACGAGAACCATTTTTCAACTTGAGATCGATCAAGATGGCGATGGGACTTACGAGTTTCGATGCGATGTTTGTGACCCTGCGGCGGCTCAGGAAAACATCAACCGCGCCCTTGTTGGGGTGGCAACTATCTCGTTCCCCGAGCCCGATGGTGCCTACTATCCGCTCGGATCACCGAAGGGGTTCCAGTCGGTGGTTGAGAAGGATCGGTTCAACTTTTATTCGGACCGAGCGCTGAATGACGATGACTCGAAAGAGGTTGCGGGAGCTGTCCTTAGTTTTCCGTTCGACGCGCGTGCAGGCCGATCGCGCCTCACCGTGCAATTGGCAGCCGTTCAGGCCGAAGCCCACTATGGCATCTACGTTATTCCGCAGACATTGGCAGGCGTTCCTTCCTTAGGAACCGGCGCAGCGACTTTCGTGGAATCGCCGACCTTCGAACGTGGCGCAGTTTCGGTCATGGAGTTTGTCCCTCCAGAAGTGACACCGGCTGGCCCCGTCCAGGTCGTCATCGACAAGATCGTTGAGAAGATCGCTCAAGGAGCACGTTTGTTCGTTTCCAACCCCGGCGACGCAGTGCTATTTGCCGCGTTCTGGGGACTGCTCATCTTGCCTGCCTATCTGATGCAACGGCGAAGACTTATCGGGGTCCCTTAGTGGCCCGAAGAGTATTAAAACTGCTTCCAATAGTTTTAGCTGTAGGTCTCATGTCTACCCTTTCGTACGGACAAGATTTCCTGAAACGCACAGTGGAGCGCCCTCGTACTGTCGATCAAGACGTCACGGCGACGGTTGATGCGGGCGGCAATCCCATCACCTCCGGCCCCGTGGCTACGGGAGGGGTGACCCGCCGAGTCACAGGGCCTGCTTCAGATGCAAAGACGGGACTCGAGTGCGTTCGCGGCCGCAATGGGGGCGCAACCGACAAGGGGGTCACTGCAAGTTCGATCAAGCTTGCGGCGACCGTAGTGAAAGGTGGCGACGGTTCAAGTTTTCTCAGCGAAGTTCCAATAGCACTTGAGGCTGTGAAGAATCGGGTGAACCGCCAAGGGGGCGTATGCGGACGCCTCTTGGAACTCGAAATGGTCAACGACGATTGGAAAGCCAACGAAGGACAGGAAAACATCCGCAACTTCATCGCTAAAGGTGTCTTCGCGCTTGCAGTTTCACCGTCGTCCCAGGGCCTCGATGCGGCCATTCGAAGCGGCGAGATAAGTAGGGAAGGCATCCCTGTGGTGGGTGCTGATGGAATGTTGATCAGTCAGTACACCGAGCCGTGGGTTTGGCCGGTCGCTGCATCGACGATGACGACGATGCACGTGATGGCTAAGGACGCGGCGGCTCGGGGTGCAAAGACGTTCGGCATCGTTTACGACCAGAGTTATCACTTCGGTGTCGAAGGTGAAGCGGCGTTTCGTGGCGCCCTCGACCGGCTGTTTCCCGGACAGGATGTTCTCAAGGCACGTGTCGGAATCGATGCGGGACAGCCGCGCTATCAGAACGACGTGCAGACCTTCAATTCCAAATGCGATCCATGCGATTTCGTAGCCATGCTCATGGAACCCAAAACCGCTCTTCAATGGATACGTGATGGGGGTAATTTTGGTGATCCGCAAAAGGCTGGCACGGGTGGTCCTCAGCCGTTGTTCCTCAATTCATTCGCAGCCGCATGTGGGGCGCGATGCAACGGGATGCGTGTTTGGACGGGGTATATGCCCCCCATCGAGCCATTTGACGACCGGCCGGGAGTTGTTCAGTACGTGAACGATGTCCGATCTCAAAAGAGTACGATCGAAGTGAATAATCCATTCGTGCAGGGGGGTTACTTGGGGATGGAGCTTTTGGTCGAAGCGCTTCGCCAGGTTGGGCCTAACCTCACCAGAGCGCGTCTTCGTGCCGTGCTCGACCAGATCACTTTCGACAAGGGGCTCTCCCTGCCACTGCAATGGCGCTCCGGCAATCACTTCGCGAACAATTCCGTTCAAGCCTTCTCGATCGTAACCAACGCTGGTTCTTTCTCGAGTTGGCGATACGAGGAACAAACGGGATGGCTGGCAGACCCGTGGGCAGGACTGGACGCACCTAAGAGATGATCAGCATCTTCATAAACGCAGTTCTTGCGTTACCGCTTGTCGCGGCCTATTCGATGTTCGCGCTTGGAATCGTTGTCATCTATCGCGCTTCGCGGGTGTTGAACCTTGCGCATGGAGCCATGGCAACCGTACCGGCTTACATCGCATACTCGCTCGTTAATGCGGGCCTTCCAGTAGCGGTTGCGTTTCTCTTTGCTATCGCCGCTGGCGTAGCGTTGGGCGGAGCGGTTGGATTTTTGGTTTTGATGCCTCTGCGCAAAGAATCGGAAACCACTCAAACAGTTGGCACGGTTGCAGTACTGGGCGTTCTCATCTCGTTGGTTGCGCTTGTCTGGGGAACTTCGCCATTGGCGGCGCCAAATATCTTTCCTGCGGGCAGGATCGATGTAGGGCAAACGGGTCTCGAATATGGCGACATCGGTCTAGCCGTAGTCGCTGCATTGGTGGCGGTGGCTTTTTCTGCTCTGTTCAAGTTCACGGGTTTTGGGTTGGCCATGCGCGGGGCGGCGGAAAACAACCAGGCGGCGCGGCTCATGGGGATAAACCCAATCGCTACAACTGCCGTGGCATGGGCCATCGGCGGCGGCCTTGCCGCTACCGCGGGCGTTCTGCTTGCAGGTGTGACCAACTTGCACCCTTACACGTTGTCGCGTCAGGTTCTCCCCGCCTTCGTTGCAGCGCTCATAGGAGGTTTCGGAAGTCTGTCGGGAGCGTTGCTGGGGGCGGCTGTCGTTGGACTTGCGCAAGGCATCATCTCGAGTGTTGGGCCACTTGCCGGTCAAAGGGGATCAGCAGAGTTGGTGCTTGCCGTGATCGCGCTTGTTGTGATGGCCACTCGCGGCAAGAAACTTGTCGGAGTCTCCGGCACCGTAACTACTTCAAGGTCTGCCGCCCCCCGGAAACGGGCACCGCTCTCCAAGATGGTGCGTCTTGTGATTTGGCTTGTCGCGACGCCTGCCCTTTTGTTCTGGCCGTTTCTTCCGGTCGCCGATTCGATCCGAGGAGATGCCAATGTTGCCGCGATATTCGTGATCGTTGGAGTTTCGTTGGTGATGCTTACAGGATGGGTTGGCCAGATCTCTTTGGCCCAAGCGTCGTTCGTAGGAGTGTCTGCCTTCGTGACCGCCTTGTTGGTGAACTCGTTCAATATTCCCTTTCCCTTGAACCTCCCGTTGGCGGCAGGTGCCGCAGGATTGTCAGCCGTTGCGCTGGGAATGGTTGCGCTTCGGGTCCGCGGTCTATATCTGGCGGTAGCAACTTTGATCTTCGGATGGATGGCCGATGCCTACTTGTTCAAGGCCTCGTGGCTCGTTGGCGAAGGGGGGAGTGCGACCATCAAAGGACGTCTCATAGGGCGCGAAGGTAACTTTCCGTCATTCGACCTCACCGATAGAAGATCCTTCTGGTTCGTGGCGCTTGCTGGTGCGGTGCTGGCTTTGGCCGCGGCCGCGAACCTGCGTGACGGAAAGGTCGGCAGAAGTTTCTTTGCAGTACGCGTGTCGGAATTGGCGGCAGCGTCGATGGGCATCAACGTTACGCGTACGAAACTGCTGGCTTTCGGGGTGTCGGGTCTCCTTGCTGGCATCGCGGGGAACCTGATCATGGTGGACCAACGAACCGCTACTCCTGATCAGTTCGCATTCACGGCATCGCTATTTTTCCTCTCGATAGCTGTTGTAGGGGGCCTAACGCGCCTAAGCGGCATCGTGGCGGCGGCTATAGGTTTCGGGGTTCTGGAAGAGGTGTTCTATCGAGTTCCGACATTGGGTGGGTATCGCGATATCGTGTCGTCCGTTCTGTTGCTGGCAGCCGTGCTCATTGCTCCCATCAGATCGGCAAGGTCAAAGTCCCCTAAAAAATTGTCGACCGACGTGCCAACGCCGCTTGCCCCTGAGCCAACGGCTACTCGCATCATGCCGCCTAAGAGCACCGGTGGGCCGCTATTGGAACTTGACAAAGTGACCGTTCGTTTCGGGGGCCTGGTGGCATCGGACGATGTATCTCTTGCGGTTGGTGAGTCTCAGATAGTTGGATTGATCGGGCCCAACGGCGCGGGCAAGACCACCGCGTTCAATGTCGTTTCTGGATTCGTTACTCCTATGTCGGGAGCGGTGCGATTGTTTGGCACCGACGTTACCGCTATGCCGGTTCATGAACGAACGGCGCTCGGCGTAGGTCGAACGTTTCAGGTGCTACAAATGTTTCCCGATGTAACGGTGTT
>JBDSRR010000175.1:0-6781 GCA_039929185.1 Actinomycetota bacterium | reverse complement strand
GGATACGGTCCAATGAAGGCGCGGTGATGAAGTCTTCGCCCACTACGTCGCCTTCATCGCGTCGGCGCGATACGATGTAGTTGCGCTGTGTCACTGGGTACAGATAGAGCTTGTCAGCAAAACCGTTAACGAAGAGACTGCTCCCGGGCTCAACCACGCGCTGAAAGCGCGCCCCTTCGATGGGGCCTCCGCCGTAGGAGATGCCGATGAAATCTCGGGGAGTTTTTTTCACGCTGTTCAATAACAGGATCACCAGGATCAGCGCTACTAGAAATCCTCCGACCCCCAAAAACCAGGCTACGACCCTTCTGACTCCCCCCGCCGAGTGCATCTCAGCGATCTTGCGGGTTGGTTTGCGACTTGGAAGTTCGTTTTCTTGCATGATCGTTCTCCCTTTCCCCTGATTCATTGATGCGTTGAGGTATTGCATTATCGCCGTTGTTTCTGGGCCGCCGGGGAGATAGGGTTCAAGTTAATGAAACTATTCAAGGATCGAGCCATCCCGACGGGTCTTTTTCATGGAACCAAGTCATCCGCAGAGCAACTGGTTGCCCCGACAGCCGAGGTCCCCAACAGAACAGTCGTGGGTGCGGGTCGGTATGCGGTTGGCAATAACGATGGCGAGTACTTCGCCGTGACCCGCAGCTGCCGACATCTTCTGGGCGACCTCGCCAAAGGCACCATCGACAGTAAGGGCTGCCTGGTCTGCCCGGTGCACGGAGCAAGGTACGACGTGCAAACAGGACGCATGGTGCGCGGCCCCCAAGGTATCTACGCCAAGATTCCCGGCCTCGCTAAGACGTTTCAGGCTCTGACGCGGATCGTACCTCTAGGACGGGCCAAAGTCATTGAGCGCGACGGAACTCTGTATGTCGGCGACAAAATCTGACCCAATTGGAACTGTTCTTAGTTAGGCATGGCAAGGCATTTGACGCTGACGCAACACGCTGGCCGGATGACACGGAGCGCCCGCTTTCGCCCGAGGGCGAGGAGGAGTTCCGACGAGCGGCCAAACGACTCGGCCAGTTGAACCCCGCAGTCGAGATGGTTTTTTGCAGTCCCCTGCTTCGGGCCCGGCAGACTGCAGCGATCCTTGAAGCGCAGGCGGAGTGGCCGGCGGCTAGTCTTTCGGAAGCGCTCGGTGGAGGCAGGCCGGAGGACGTACTCGCGTCCCTCGCACCCTTTGCGGATACCCACTCGATAGGTCTCGTCGGACACAACCCGTTCCTCGCTTGGACGGTTTCTCTGCTCATCGCGGGAACGGTTCATGCGGACATCAAGATGGGGACGGGCTCGGTGGCACACCTAAGCGTTCACGACCTTCGCGCGGGGGCCGGAACTCTCGTGGGACTGCACCAAAGCTCCGACCTTTCCGCCAACGACCGCCATTTTTGACGGCAGAGGTACAACGATTGATAGAGGACGCGGTCATCAATGCGGTTCTGAAACAGGCCCTGCGGTCGGGCGCCGACTTCGCGGAGATCTTCGTAGAACGTAACTCGACACAGACTCTAAACATCGAAGACGGAAAGCTCGAAACGATCAGTTCAGGCCAAGACTTGGGAGCGGGTGTTCGAGTCATCAGCGGCGGCCGTACCGGTTATGCCCTGACGAACGTGCTGACACGACAGGGGCTGGTCGAAGCCGCGGCCGCCGCAGCGGCGTCCTCGACTGGTGGCAACGCAAAAACCGCGGCCGACTTAAGGAAGACCGAATCTAAGGTAAACCACCCCGTTGAGGAAGACCCATTTGCTGTTTCCGCCGCGACGAAGGCCGGGTGGCTTTGGGCAGCGAACGAAAGTGCTCGCTCCCGAGGCAACGCTATCCGTCAGGTGCTAGTCGGGCTGGCACAACAACACCAACACGTGCTGATCGCCAACTCCGAAGGTCTTTTGGCAGAAGATGATCGCACGAGGGTTCGCTTCGTTATCCAAGTTGTCGCGGAGGCGAACGGAGACATGCAGCGGGCTTTCGATTCACTGGCAGCAACTTGCGGGCTGGAGCTGATCCGCAATAACCCGCCCGAGACTCTGGCAGCGCGGGTCGCCGACGAAGCGATCTTGAAACTGTCATCGATCCCGTGTCCGGCGGGTGAGATGCCTGTTGTCATCGGCTCAAGGTCTGCAGGAGTGTTGTTCCACGAGGCTTGTGGGCACCCATGTGAAGCCGACGGAATCACGAGGGGAACTTCCGTGTACGTGCCGCTTATGGGTAAGAAGGTCGCCCCAGATTTCGTAACGATCGTCGACGACGCCACGGTGAAGAATGCGTGGGGATCGTTCGCTTTCGACGACGAAGGAACTCCTGCCCAGCGCACTGTGGTGGTCGAAAACGGAGTTCTGTCGAGTTACTTAGTCGACCGCATGCAAGGCCAGAAGTTAGGACGATTATCCACCGGCAACGGAAGGCGACAGTCTTACGAACACATTCCTATCCCACGAATGACAAACACTTTCTTAGAACCGCGCGAGGCCGATCCCTTAGAAATCATCAAGGACACCAAGGGTGGAATATGGGTAGGCAAGATGGCGGGGGGCCAAGTAAACCCGGTCACCGGGGACTTTGTTTTCGGTGCAGACGAAGCGTTCTTGATCGAAAATGGTGAGCTGACCAAACCGATACGCGGAGCAACTCTGATCGGCGACGGCCCGACAGTGCTGTCTCGGATCGACGTTGTTGGTTCTGACTTCTTCATGGGCCCGGGCACGTGCGGAAAGTTTGGACAGTTCGCACATGCCGGATTGGGTCAACCAACTCTTAGAGTTTCAAAACTGACCGTGGGAGGCACAGGATGAGTGAGTCGCTTGACCTTGCTCAGACCGTGCTCGCAAATGCGCGCAAGACAGAGCACGTAGAGGTATTCGTTCAGGATGCGTCGCATACATCGATAGATGTCTTCGGCGGAGAAACCGAAAGCCTAACTTCGGCGAGAACCCGCGGAGTTGGCGTTCGACTGATTTCTAACGGTCAGATGGGGTACGCGTACACGGCTGAGCTTTCAGGTGAGTCATTGCGCGATGTCGTCGAAGAGGCCCGTCATAATGCGACCGCTTCGAGCCCTGATGATGCCAATGTGTTGCCGGGCCCGTCTCGTCAGGAAAACGAAGTTAACGTCTTCGATGCTGATGCCGCATCTGTTCCGGTGGAACGCAAAGTTGAGATAGCGCTTGAACTCGAAGCCGCAATACTTAAGGGAAGCGACCAGATCCGAACGTTGCGCAACTGCAGCTACCGCGACAGACTTGCCCACTTTGCCTTGGCCTCTACGAGCGGCATCGCGGCCGCTTGGTCGCAATCTAACTGCTCCTGCTTCGCGACCGCAGTGGCAGGTGAAGGCCAAGATTCTCAAACAGGGTTTGGGCTCTCGAATGCACGCCACGCCAACAGGCTCGATATCGATCACACAGCGCGAACAGCCGTAGCACGATCCACGCGACTCGTTGGCGCCAAGAAAATTTCAACAACAAAGTTACCTGCCGTGTTTGACCCTCAAGCCGCTGTCGCGCTACTTGGCGTTCTGGGCATCGCCGCGTCGGCGGAGGCGGTCATCAAGGGACGGTCACTGTTCGCAGGCAAGATCGGCCAACGGATCGGATCAGACATCGTGACCATCGTCGACGACGGACGGGTCACAGATGGTTTGCGGACCGCGCCTTACGACGCGGAGGGCGTCCCGACCACTCGAACGTTAGTGGTCGAGAATGGTTTCCTGCGTTCATACCTGTTCGACTCTCGCAGCGGTGAGCGGATGGGAGCCTCTTCGACAGGCAATGCTTCTCGGCCATCATTCAAAACCCCGCCGGGCGTAGCGCCTTCAAACTTCGTTTTGGCGCCGGGACAAAAGTCGCAGGAAGAATTGATAACAGGAATCGATAACGGTTTCTATGTTCAAGAACTCATCGGTGTCCACTCCGGCGTGAACCCTGTATCCGGCTCTTTTTCAGTCGGCGCCACCGGATTGATGATTTCTAAAGGCACGTTTGGCCAACCGGTCCGAGAAGTCACCATAGCTTCGACTGTCTTCGATCTGCTTAGCGGAGTTGTCGAGATCGGTTCCGACTTCACGCTGGTGCCCGGTTTTTTGGTGGAAGGGGCATACGGTTCACCGTCGCTAGTTATAGGCGAGATAGCAGTCGCCGGTACCTAGCCCTCTCTTTTTTTGACAAAGTTCAAGATCCAGGCAGGACATTGGCTAGCCGCGTCGAATCCGTATAGATGGGCGGGGGCCTGACTTTTCGTTGACCTCTACCCCTCAAGAGCCAGAGGAATAGGAGATCTAAGTGAAGAAGTCTGCGTTTCGTTCTGCCCGCCTAATCGTGGCGGCATCGATCACAGCATCAATGACCAGTGCGCTGGTGGTTCAAGCAAGCGGCCCGGCTGACCCTTTTATGCCCGCGCCCGTTGCCTTGTCGTCACACACCGCCGACCCGGCCCTCGACTTTTCGGCTACCCCCGCATTGGGCTGCGGTATCGATGACCTCACCGAAACCACACAAGGGCGAGTGCCACTAGCGGACTTCTCAAGCGGTAGAGCGGCCCTGGGGTACAGGTGCAACACGTCGAAGGTCAGTCAGGTTGGTTCCTCCGCAGGAGGAACTGGTGGAAGCGGCGGATATCGGGTTTTCCGTTACACGGACGCGCAAAATCACGTGTGCGCGATATACGACACCACGTTGTTGTTTCCTGCGAATGCGCAAGCGGCGGGGACCAAACTTAGCGGCACTTGGGTCCTCGACATGACCGACCCGGCCAACCCGATACACACCGCGACGCTAATGACTCCCGCTATGCAGTCGCCACATGAGTCGTTGAGCCTTAACCAGACTAGGGGCTTGCTCGGAGCGGTGTTTGCCAACCCGGCCGCCCATCACGGTCAGTTGGATCTTTACGACGTCAGCCAAGATTGTCGCAAACCAACGCTCAAGTCGAGCTTGCCGGTCGGCATCTTAGGGCATGAAGGATCGTTCTCGAAGGATGGGCTCACCTATTACGCTAGTTCGTTATACGGCCACACGCTTGCCGCTATCGACGTTGCCAACCCAACGCTGCCGGTGACCCTATGGACCTCGCCGAACTGGAATGTTCATGGTTTCAACCTGAGCGACGATGGCAACAAGCTGTACTTCGCTGACAAAGGCAACAACGGGATTTCGGGGGCGGGATCTGCCACACCGGGTCTCACCGTGCTCGACGTCAGTCAGATTCAGGCGCGAACGCTGAACCCTCAGGTAAGCGTGATCAGCCACATCACCTGGCCCCACGTTGGCACTCCTCAGACGACCCTTCCCGTCACCATCGGGGGGGCGTCTTATCTGATCGAGGTCGATGAGTTCGGTAAGGGAGACAACGTAGGAGCAGCCCGCATCATCGACATCGCCAACCCCGCTGCTCCAAAGGTGGTCTCGAACATTCGCTTGGCAGTAAACAACTTGCCGAATCAAAGCGACACGTCGCCAGATTCGCAATCGAAGGATCCCAACGCCACGAACTCGCTTGCTGGCTATGCAGGCCACTACTGCGGCGTGCCTAAGCAGGTCGATCCTGGCATCGTCGCCTGCACATTCATCCTGTCGGGGTTGAGGGTGTTCGACATACGTGATCCCCTGCACCCCGTTGAGATCGCCTACTTCAACCAGCCTTCAACTGAGGCGAAACCTGGAGCGGGTCCGGTGCCTTATGGGGCGCAGGGTTCCTACGCGATGTCGCAGCCAGCCTTCGATTTCGCTAGGCGCGACATCTGGTACTCCGACGGAAACAGCGGTTTCTATGTCGTACACCTCAACAACAACGTCTGGCCCACCACCTAGTTCAATCAGCCCATTGGTGTCGAATGGTGTCGAAGAACGTAGAAGGTGTTCTCGAGTTTGCCGAGCGCCATCAGCGGCATCCACTCGTACGAGGCCAAGATCGTGTTGTACCAATCTTGCCCGAACCGCCCGATCAGTTCGGGTTCCCCGCGACGAAGACGCATGGCTGTCAGGTGATCCTCAGCTAGCCGTTGATCACCCTTGATGAGGTTCGCCTCAAGCGACTGAAAGCCGAAGTCGTGAACCTGAACCACATCCAGGCCCGCTTTATGGATCGCCTCCTCTGTCCGTTCTCGATCAGTACCGTCTGTGAGCGCAAAGGCTGCTGTGAGGCGTGCACGCTCATTCACTTCCATCAGGGCGGTGAAATAGACGGCGTGAAGAACCATGTTGCCCGCTGGCGACAGCACGCGGGCGCACTCTGCAAGGAATCGTGGGGGCTCTACGCAACTCAACATGTCGTTGGAGACGATCATGTCGATGCACCCGTTGCGAAGTGGCATCTCGTGCGCGTCTGCCTGAAGCAAAGACACGCAGTCCGACACGCCTGCTGCTTGGATGGCGTCGGGTGCTGACTGCAAACCGGGCAAGACCAGGTCTAGAGCGATGGAGTGGCAATCGAATTCTTGAGCCAGAGGGATCGCGTGGCGACCGCCATAGGAACCAACGTCGAGCACGACCTTGCCAGGATTCAGACCGACCTCGCGCACGAGATCGAACATGACTTCGCGTCCGTTTGGTGCTGGCTGCCGCTCAGCCGCATCCAACACCTCGTTCCACGGCGCTGACCCACCGAACAGGCGCGCCTGCCGCGAAGATTGCTCTTTGTAACTCATACGTCCACTCTACTTTGCCCGCTGAAATGTGACGATTAGCGGGGCTATTTCCCTTTGTTTACGGGGATTTTTGAACTTTCTTTTGATCAAAAGCAGGACTTAGCAATATGGCGTCGAATCCTTGCACTCGTTGCCGAA
>JBDSRR010000174.1:0-2086 GCA_039929185.1 Actinomycetota bacterium | reverse complement strand
CCCGACTTCATTATCAATGCAGGCGGCGTGATCAATGTTGCCGACGAATTGCGCGGATACGATCCCGAAAGGGCCATGGCCCAGGTCGAGCACATCTTTCACACAGTTCGCAAAGTGTTTCAGATAGCAAAACTCGAAAAGATCACCCCGCCCGAAGCTGCCAACAGGCTGGCAGAAGAACGTATCCGCAGCGTCCGCAACATCAAACGCATACAGGTGAGGCCCCCAGTCTCCTGGTAGTTACCTCACCTGCTCTAACAGAACCCTAAGGTCTGCCAGAGCTCGCCCTGCCTCGGCGCCATCGAGAACTCGGTGATCGAACGACAGCGATAACGTAACCATGGGCAAGGCAACAACGACGCCATCTCGTACGACCGGGCGCTGCTCGATAACCCCTAACGCAAGTATCGCCGCCTCAGGATGATTGATGATCGGTGTTCCGTACTCGGCACCGAATGAACCGACATTCGAGATCGTTATCGTGCTTCCCCTGAGATCGTCCGGCGACGACTTGCCTTCCCGCGCGGCGGTGATCAGGCGCTTTATCTCTTTGCCCAAAGCCTCGACGGTCAGCCTGTCAGCGTTTCGCACTACAGGAACTAGCAATCCACGTTCGGTATCGGTTGCAACACCCAGATGCACCTCGTCCTTCAAAACGATTGCATCGTCACCGAAAGAAGAGTTGATCTTCGGGTGACTGCGACATATCTCGACTAATCGCTTCGACACGACTGCCAGCGGAGATACGTCAGAAGACTTTTGGGCAAGGATCTGGGTCGCGTCGACAGTTAGATAAGTGGTTACGTGCGGGATCTCTCGCCAAGACCGCGTCATCTTTTGTGCGATCAGTTTTCGAACTCCACTAACAGCTACCCGTTTCTTATCGCCAATAACGTCGTCTCGGGTGATCCGACCGTCCGGGCCCGATCCAACGAGCTTCGCAACATCGACACCAAGTTCAGCGGCGAGCTTGCGTATCGGCGGTGCCGGCGGAGGAGGTGGAGCGGGCGAGGGTGGCTCCCGGCGTCCTGTACGGCCAGGGCCCCGAACACCACTTAGGCGACGCCGAGACGACGAAGATGATGCTTCGTCAGCTCCATAGCCAACCAACACGGCTGTGCGTTTGGGTTCCGCCACCTCGAAGGTAACCAACGTCGCGCCTACCTTCACGGTGGTGCCCGCAGCAGCATGCAGTTTCGTGATCGATCCCGCTACCGGCGATGGGATCTCGACCAGAGCCTTGGCGGTATCAACCTCGATGAGCGGTTGGTTGAGAGCGATCTCGTCGCCTTCGGTGACTAACCAGCGAACCACTTCTGCATCTTCGAGCCCTTCGCCAAGATCGGGTAGACGAAAGTGATGTTCGGCCATCAGTAGGAAAGGAGACGATCTACAGCGCCGAGGATACGGTCCAGGCTAGGAACGTAATGGTTTTCAACTTTCGCGGGAGGATAGGGAGTGTCATAACCAGTTACCCTAAGGATGGGGGCCTCTAGATCAGCAAACACTTCTTCAGTGACCTGCGCTGCGACTTCAGCGCCGAACCCTGCCGTGAGCGGAGCTTCATGCACGACCATGGCTCGCTTGGTCTTGCTGACACTCGCAGCAACTGTTTCGAGATCGAACGGAACCAAAGAACGCAGATCGATCACCTCGATCTCTACGCCATCTTCTGCCGCGGCAGTCGCCACTTCCAAAGCTCTGGTCACCATAGCTCCGTAGGTCACGATGGTGCAATCGTGTCCCTCGCGCGCGATGGCGGCCTTGCCGATAGGCAATGAATACGCACCCAATTCGCCGGTCTGTTTCGCCCAATAACGGCTCTTGGGCTCAAGGAATATGACCGGGTCGGGATCGTCGATCGATTGCGTTAACAAGTCAAACGCCTCAAGAGCAGAAGAAGGCACGACCACCTTGAGCCCCGCCGTGTGGGCAAAGTAAGCTTCGGGACTTTCAGAGTGATGCTCGGCGGCACCGATCGACCCGGCAAACGGTATCCGAACGACCATCTGGACACCAGCGCGACCCCGACTTCGATATCGCATCTTCGCGATGTGAGAAACGATCTGGTTGAAACCGGGATAGA
>JBDSRR010000173.1:0-1533 GCA_039929185.1 Actinomycetota bacterium | reverse complement strand
CCATCACGCCACCTCCACCAGAAAGGGGGTAGGGGATGTCTGCACCGGCAAGCCAGAGTTTGCGCATAGCCACGAACTCGGTATCGAACCAGTTGCCCGTCATGACCTGTTTGCCATAGTTCGTGCCGAGATCCATCGCTCTTTTCGCGCGACTATCGCGGGTAAATACCCTGCCCTCGCGATAGACGTGGTCCTTTTGGAACCCTCGACGCTTTCTGTCCACATAGACCTTGCTCGCAAGAAGGCACGATTTAGTCTCGGAGTACCGATGAACGAGCCTGACGTAGCCCTCCTTGCCTCCCTTTATGGGCCCAATTTCTTCTTCGTAGAAATCTTCGGTCACAAGCCAATCCGGAATCGGGTACTCGGCCCCCAAATCAGCGACAAAAGTTGACTGCGCAGATGCAGGCCCTTGCCCACTTCCAAAATCGTTACGCAGGCCCCTTCGGGTCTGCAATTCGCGGCGCGCGAGAATCTTTGATTCCTTCGCGCCGATGTCTTGCTCTGTATCCAAGTGGAATTTCCTTTCGATCCGTTAGCGAAAACAAACCCGCTACGTCTCAAAAGGTGGGCCGGACGGCCCTAAGAGATTGCGCGCGGGGTAGTGCTCGACGAGACATGCATCATTGACTACCCCCTTTCCATTCACGACTTAAAGACTTGAAGATTGTACGCCTATCCGGCCAGAGACTCCAATAGCCGGCGCGTCCGAGTGCGTTTACGGCGACCGCGGATCAGCATCGCTCCAACGACTCCAGCGGCTACGACCGCTCCACCGGTAAGGATCTTCGGGTCGGACAGTTGGCGAGTGCGATCGCGCATCGCAGCGATTCGACCTGCCTTTTCGGAAACTGTCTCTGTAACTGCACCCAGCAGCCAAGATGGCGGTTCGATCATTTGCTCGCTCATGTGCCCCAGGTCTCCGACCAGTTGGCGATATCCATCGAGCTCAGACTTACAGGCGGGGCAACCACGTAGGTGCTCCTCAACGATCAAGTGGCGCGCTCCGGTGCCATCCGCGTAAGACGGTAGGTACTCCCGGGCCTGTCGACACTGCATCATCGTTCTCCTTACAATCCCGAGGCCGAAGCCCCATCGTCGGACAACATCTCTCTTAGACGCTGGCGAGCCCGAAACAGCCTCACTTTTGCCGCACCTTCTGTGATTCCAGCCTGCTTTCCTATCTCTTCCAAACTGAATCCGTATATATCTTTCAGCACAACCACCGTTCGGTAACCCGCCGGCAGCTGCATGAGTGCTCGATCTAGTCGCTCCCTCAACCTATTGTTCTCTGCCACAGGTTCGGGCTGGGATGCCCGGCCTGCTGGGAACTGCAACCAATCGGCCTCGTCGATCGATATCTCAGGAGCTCGACGTGAGCGCTTACGCAAACTGCTTATAGCGAGGTTCGAAGTTACTCGATACAGCCACGTTGAAAACTTCGAGTCACCACGGAACTGTTTGATCGTGCGCAGAAGTTTTATATACGTCTCTTGCGTAACATCTGCTGCATCGTCTGGGTTTCCGACGAGG
>JBDSRR010000172.1:0-23785 GCA_039929185.1 Actinomycetota bacterium | reverse complement strand
CGGAGTCGCTGTAAGCCTCTCGCAATCTTGTGGAGACGCTTTTCAATAACTTGATCGCCATGTCTGGCATCTCGCCCAACGTGCTCATGAATGCCCGCCTGCCGAGTACCAGAAGTGTGACCGGGGTGTCAGCCACAACCGTCGCGCGACGTGGATGATTGCTCAACAAGGCGAGTTCGCCAAAGTGGTCCCCTGGGCCAAGACGGGCGACGATCTTTCGCCCCCGGACTACGCTCGCATTGCCGGCTTCGATCACGAAGAACTCGTTGCCGTCGGCCCCCTGGCGAATGATTACTGATCCCTGCCTAAGCGTTTTGGTTTCTGCTAACTTGGCCACGTATGCAAGGTCACGGCGCGAAAGGCCACCGAAGAGAGTGACCTTGCGAAGACTGTCAACGCGATCCATACGATCCATGTGCATAACAATGCCATACGGTCGCTGCCCGCTGTAGTGTTCGACATGTGACCTTTAAGGCTACTTATCGTACGCGGCCCATCAAGGGAGCCCGTCGTCGCACCCCAAAAGCGCCTTCGATGCGCCACGAACTTCGGCTAAGGGCCGAGGGGGCAGAGTTGATCGGTGGGATCGACGAAGTTGGTTTGGGGGCCTGGGCAGGCCCTGTTGCAGTCGCGGCGGTTGTGCTTCGGCCGGATACGCGCATCTATAAGGTTCGTGACTCGAAGCAAATTGACGAGCAACGTCGGACATGGCTTTCCGGCCGCATCCGATCGCGATGTCTGGCCTGGTCCATTGGCCTCGCTTGGCCTCGAGAGATCGATGAGGCCGGCCTGTCCGAGGCGATACGCATCGCCGGGCGTCGCGCGATGGATGGCTTACCGGTGACCCCCGATGCCTTCTTGCTTGACGGCAACTGGAACTTCATAGGTCCTTCGGCTCGCATGGTGGTAAGGGGGGATTGTGAATCTGTATCTATTGCATCTGCGTCGGTCGTCGCAAAGGTCGCCAGGGACGGTTTGATGGCCAGGCTCGGTGGGTTGTACCCAGAGTACGGTTTCTCGTCCAACAAAGGGTATCCATCGCCAGCCCACCTTTGGGCGCTCTCAGCGTTCGGGCCTTCACCCATCCACCGGCGGATGTATGCCCCTATCCAGCGATTGGCCCAGGAAGGTACCCCAGGGCGCCTGCTGCCCATGAGAAGTAAACCGCCCATGGGAAGTAAAATCGATTCATGAGTTCCGAGGATCTTGAGAAGTACGAAACCGACATGGAGCTCGCGCTTTATCGTGAATATCGCGACGTCCTGCCGATGTTTAGATACGTAGTTGAAACCGACCGTCGCTCTTATCTTTGCAATGATTATCAGATCGAAGTTCACTCTTCCGAACGAGGTATCTGGTTTGAGATGACACTTACAGATGCCTGGGTTTGGGACATCTATCGTCCTTCACGGTTCGTGTCGAGTGCCAAGGTTCACACGTTTCAAGACGTGAACGTTGAGGAACTCACCAGCGAGCGATAGCCTCGCTGGCGTTTACAAGTGCCTCTTGCAGGGCGCCCAAGTAATGAAGTAACGCTAGATTCCAGTCTTCGTTGGGGTCCACTTCACGTTCCAACATCTCCTCGGTGACGCCAAGGCGCGTTCCGATAGCCAAGCGGATGTCGGTTAAAAGGACAAGCCAGGCTTCGTTCTGCTCAGGGTTTAGTTTGACCCTGCAACCTCGATGTGCGCCAAGACTTTGAATGGCCAACGCCGCCGTTGATCGTTTGTGCGCGTCAAGATCACTGAAAGTCAGCGCACGGAACTCTCGCGCTACATCTTCGTCTTCACCGCTTGCCGCGGGGAACAGTCGGCGGTTAACAGGGTCGAGTGGTGTTCTCGAATCGAGCAGCTCGACGTAGTCGTTGATGGTGTGCCGCATCAGGTCGGCTTCTTGATCTCCCAACTCGAGAACGATCGTGCCTTTCTTCACAAGAAACACTTTTTATCGGTCCTTGGTCATGGTCGCCCAGAGGCCATGCTGGTGGAGGCGAAAAACGTCTCCCTCGGCGCGTTCACGAGTGCCCGATGACACCACTGCCCTTCCCTTGTGATGAACGTCGAGCATCAGCTTCGTGGCCTTTTCCTTTGAGTAGCCAAATAGTTTTTGGAATATGAAGGTGACGTAAGACATCAGGTTGATGGGGTCGTTCCATACGATCACCACCCAGGGTATGTCAGGCGAGACGGTCTCGTGGGTGTCGTGCTTGTCGATCACCGCCGGAGAAGTTGTTGTCATACCCCGAGATTACCCTTGTACGAATGTCGAACCAAACGATGCAGATCATGGGTGAGGACGCCGCCGCTAACCATCTTCAAAGTCTTGGCTACAAGATCGTGGCCCGTAACTGGCGTGTAAGGATGGGCGAGATCGACTTGGTTGTCACGCAAGGCGACACACTCGTGATCGTTGAAGTGAAGGCTCGTTCGCCTGGGTCGCTGGCGCCACCCTACGAAGCTGTGGGTTGGGTAAAGCAGCAACGCCTGCGCCGTTTGGCAGAGGCCTACGTCGTCATGGAACGTCCAACCTTTGAGTCGTGCCGTTTCGACGTTGTCTCGGTTGTGGGCAACGACAAAGGGGTAGTCACTCTCGAACATCTGCAGGATGCGTTTTAATGGGCGCTACCGACAAAAGCCAACGAGGGAGTAGATCGATGTCATTCGAAACTTTAGGATTCGAAATCGCCGATGGGGTTGCCACGGTTACCTTGAACAGACCGGAAAAACGCAATGCTGTGAACAGGAAGATGTTCGAGGAGCTTGCGCAGGCATTCGACGACATAGCGATTTCCAAACAGATACGTGCCTTCGTTGTTACCGGCCAAGGCGACCACTTTTGCTCGGGGGCCGACCTGTCAACACTCGACGAGGCCCCCAAAACTCCGGTCGAGATGTTGAACCGGATGGGCGAGATCCACCAGATAATGAAGAAGATCGTGTTTTGTCCCAAGCCTGGCATCGCTGCCGTTCGCGGTTATGCGGCAGGCGGGGGCGCGAATCTGGCTTTGGCTTGCGATCTCGTGGTCATGACCGAAGATGCCAAGTTCGCCGAACTATTCGTAAAGCGCGGCTTGGTCGTTGACATGAGCGGCACTTTCACATTGCCCAGAACCGTCGGGCTTCATAGAGCGAAGGAGTTGGCGCTCCTTGGCGACACCATCGATGCGAGCCGTGCATACGAGATGGGCATTGCCAACAGGGTAGTTGGGTCTGAAGAACTGGACGTCACGGTGAAAGAACTTGCATCCCGATTGGCGGCAGGGCCCCCAGTGGCCATGTCATTGATGAAACGCGCGCTGAATGATTCCTTCTCGCAGTCATTCGACGAAGTGCTTGAACAAGAAGCCATGAATCAGTCCATCGTTTTTTCAACCAAGGACGTACAAGAGGCGATCATGGCTTTTTTTGCAAAACGTCCACCGAACTTCATCGGCGAGTGATGTGTTGAAGCGACGCTGGCCGCGAGGCTTGTTGGCCCTTCTCGTTGTAGTTGTAGCGGGCGCCTTAGTCGCAGCAATGCTGGCAGACAGGCAGGTCGAAGGAGCGATCCCAGGTGAGGATCCCATCCTGTCTCTTGCAGTAACCAAAGCGGGCTACATGGTCGGGACAAGCAAGGGCACCTTTGAAAGCGACGATGGTGCTATCTGGAAAAGATCCACCAGGTTCGGACGAGAACGAACTTTGGTCGTAACTCACGATGAGGGAGTCATGACTCATTCTGCTCGAGTTTTAGCCTTCACGACTGACTTCAAGGAATACGCCCCCGGCTTTTCGGGGCTGTTGAGTGCCATCGCCATATCGAGTGACGTCGAGGCCAACCTGTATCTGGCGGAAGATCCGTATCACATACAGCTGGTCACGAAAGACAGCAGCCTTCAGCGGCTTCGCATCGGCAAAGGTCCCAAGGAGATCATCGCGATCGCGGGAATCGCAGGCGATCCTGTGACGTTGCTCGCCGGCGGTTTGACGTCAGGTTTGTGGCGTTCTGCTGACGGGGGAGTGAAGTGGCTTCAGATCCTTAAGACCCCAACGCGCGCATTGCTGGTCGACAGTGAAGATTCGAAGCGCATCTATCTTGGCACCGCCGGGGGGGTATTCGTGTCGCGCGACGGGGGCTTCCGGTGGCTTCCCACGCAGATGAGTTTCTCAGTCGAGGCGTTGTCGCAGTACGAAGGTGAAGTGTTCGCAGTGACTGAAGACCGCATCGTCTATTCCTCATCGGACGGCGACAAAGACTGGAAGGTCCTCACCGCAGGATCGGGTTCTTCGTACCCAAAACCATGACATCCATGGTTTCGGGTACACAGGCGGCCAGGGCAGGTTAGTTGTCATACCCAGGTTCTAGTCTCATCGCATGTTCGCAAATATTTCTTCGGTCGCAATCATTGGCATGGACGCGAGGCCGGTTGATGTCGAGGTAGATCTAGCCGCTGCAGGTATACCTGAGTTCAACATAGTGGGCTTGCCAAGCGCGGCGATTCGAGAGGCCCGACAACGGGTTCGGGCCGCTATTGAAAACTCGGGCTTGGAATGGCCCAAGCGCAAGATCATTGCAAGCCTCGCCCCAAGCGACCTGCGTAAGGACGGTGCCTCGTTGGATCTTGCCTTGGCGATGGGAGTCCTTGCCGCGGCCGGCTACATCAACAAGGAACCCAGGCTCGCAAAGTTTCTGTTCCTCGGCGAACTTGCGCTCGATGGTCACTTGCGACCGGTCCGGGGCGCGTTGGCGGCGGCGATAACGGCTCGCGACAGCGGCGCTGAGGGCATCGTTGTCCCCATCGGGAACGCTGCTGAGGCAGCGTTGGTGTCTGGCGTTCATGTGGTGGGGGCTGATACGTTGCGTGAAGTAATCGCGTTCACTCAAGGCGGGCAATGTGCGGTAACCCCTATTCCGGATATCGACTCGATACTCTTGCAGGGGACCAAGCTCAGCCTCGACTTGAGTGATGTGCGCGGACAAGCCATGGCTAGGCGAGCCCTTGAGATCGCCGCGGCAGGTTCGCACAACTTGTTGATGGTTGGCCCGCCTGGGTGCGGTAAAACGATGCTCGCCCAAAGATTGCCGAGCATCTTGCCACCCATGACTGCACAGGAGGCATTCGAAGTAACGCACGTCTGGTCTATCGCTGGGCTGCTCCCTCCTGGAAAGCCCTTGGTTACCATCCGGCCATTTCGGTCCCCGCATCACCACGCGTCAGCATCAGCAGTGATTGGGGGTGGAACGGTCACTCCAAGACCGGGGGAAGTTTCACTTGCCCATAACGGGGTGCTTTTCTTGGACGAGTTGCCTTTATATTCGACATCTATCCTCGACGGGCTGCGGCAGCCGCTTGAAGATGGCGTGGTCACGGTGGCTCGCATTGGCGCAACCTCTCGCTTTCCTTGCAAAGCGGCGCTTATCGCGGCGGCCAACCCTTGTTTGTGTGGCGAGCGCGAATGTTCCTGTCCCACTGCCCGTCTTCATGCGTACAAGTCGCGTCTGTCCGGTCCGCTGCTCGACCGCATCGACATGTTCGTGCAGGTCGATCGCCTTTCGGAAGAAGAATTACTTGAGATGCAGCCATCTGAATCTTCGGCCACAGTTAGGCAAAGGGTCGTGCGGGCAAGGGGGCTGCATAGCGAACGCTTGAGTGGCGATCAAGTCGCCATCGCTGATCTCGATCGCGGCGCCCGGCGCATCTTGGCCTCCGCGTTTGCTGGTGCCGCGGCCTCGGCTCGGGGGTTTCACAGAACCATCGAAGTGGCTAGGACTGTCGCCAACCTTGCAGGGTCGGTTACTGTCGACGAGGGCCATGTTGCCGAGGCCTTGATGTTCCGCAAGATGGTGTGGGAACGATGAACCGGCGCATCATCGATCGCAATACTGATGAATATCCGCGTTTACTTGTTGAGATTCCAGACCCTCCGAAGCGCCTTTACGTCGCTGGCATGCCGCTCGATCAAGCACCATTCATGGCGGTCGTTGGGGCTCGACGCTCAACTTCTTATGGCCGTGAGGTAGCCGAGTGGATAGCTTCAGACCTTGCCCGCTCTGGCATGGTTGTCGTCAGCGGCATGGCCACTGGTATCGATGCTGCAGCACACGCTGGTGCTCTATCGATGGGCGGAACAACGGTGGCCGTGTTGGGGTGCGGGCTTGACATCTGCTACCCGCCCCGAAACGCATCGCTCTATCAGCAGATCGCCAACGAAGGAACCTTGGTCTCGGAATATGGTCCCGGTACCCGGCCGATGCCGTACCACTTTCCTGCCCGCAACCGGATCATCGCAGGGATGTGCCTTGGGATAGTTGTGGTCGAAGGGCGTACTAATGGGGGCGCAATGATCACCGCGCGCCTCGCCATGGAATTTGGTCGGGAAGTCTTTGCTGTCCCTGGTCCAGTGCAATCGCCGTTGTCTTGTGGCCCGCACTCCTTGATCAGAGACGGTGCCACCATGGTGACTTCTGCCGCAGACATCTTGGAAGACGTCGGCTTCCTGCAGTTGAACAGCCAGGTTGAAGGTCCGTCGCTCAATGCCGATGAAACTCGCACGATGAAGGCGGTTGCCACCGAGCCGTTGTTGCTTGACCAAGTCGCGAGCCGCCTTGAGATGCCCATACCCAGCGCCCTTGCGGTCCTTTCCCGCCTGGAGTTGAAGGGTCTGGTTGTGCACCACAGCGACGGACGCTTCGGGCGGGCCTTGGCTGGCGAGAATACCCTGGTATGATTCCGGTATGAAGAAATCAGTCAAGGTGGCCATTAGCCTTCCCGATGCCCTGCTCAAGAGAGTTGACAAGGAGCGGATCTCGTCCGGGGCTTCACGCAGTGAAGTCTTCCGTAGGGCCCTCGAATTTCAATACCAGCAAGAGCATCAGGCGCAGGAGATTCAACGGTACGTTCAGGGCTACGAACGAATGCCTGAGACTGAAAGTGAGATTGAGGACGCGGCGGCTATGAGCAGGGTTGCCCTAAGTGAAGAGCCCTGGGAGTGAGACGAGGAGAAGTTTGGTGGGCAGATCTACCTCCTCCGATCGGACGCCGACCAGTACTTCTGCTTTCGCGGGACGAGGCCTATGCGATCCGTCGCTTGGTCACGGTGGGGCCCATAACAACTCGCGTTCGGGGGATACAAGTAGAAGTTCCTCTAGGGCAAAAGGACGGTCTTCCCAAGAAATGTGTCGTCAACTTGGACAGCGTCACGACCATTCCCAAATCCGCACTCAAGAGTCGCATGACAGCTGTTTCCGTCGAGAAGATCCAAGCCGTTGATGACGCGCTTCGGTTTGCCTTAGCCCTCTAGGTCGGGGGATACCATCCGATGCTGCAGATCGAACTATTTGGATGTGGTCGGGGCTATACTCCACGACACCATTGACTAAAGCCGCCGCCCAACGGAGCACGACCGTCACTACCGCACCGCAACGTTCGGTTCGCCTAGACGAGCCCACACCTGAGCAGCTGGCCATCGACGACCTCTGGCGGGATTACAAGGCGACGGCATCGCCCGAAGCGCGGGACAAACTCATAGTCAACTACGCCCCGTTGGTCAAGTATGTTGCTGGGCGGGTATCTACCGGTCTTCCCGCCAACATCGAACAGTCCGACCTAGTGTCCTATGGCATCTTCGGCCTGATCGACGCTATCAATAAATTCGAACCCGACAGAGGTATCAAGTTCGAGACCTACGCAATAAACCGCGTAAAAGGGGCGATAATCGACGAACTTCGCGCTATCGATTGGGTTCCCCGGTCGGTTCGGTTCAAAGGTCGCGAGGTTGAGAAAACCCTGTCTCGGCTCGAGGGAGAATTGCGACGGACCCCCTCAGACAAGGAAGTTTCCGAGGCTATGGGCATCAGCGTCAAGGACCTGCGCCACATCTACACCCAACTTTCCTTCGTGTCGCTGGTGGCGCTTGATGAGTTGATGAGTGTTGGGGGCGAAAAAGGCGACAAACTCTCGTTGATAGACACCCTGGAAGATACAAGCATCGAAGACCCGGTCAAATCGTTCGAGACCGAGGAGATGAAGACGATACTTGCTAAGGCCATCAACAGGCTTTCCGACCGCGAAAAGATGGTTGTTACCCTTTATTACTTCGAAGGCTTAACCTTGTCCCAGATCGGCGAGGTCCTGGGCGTGACTGAATCCCGGGTTTGTCAGATGCACACAAAGGCGGTTCTTCAGCTAAGGACGCGGCTGAACGAAACCAACGACGAGTAGGTTACACTCCCTAGGCGCCAATTGGCGTAACAAAATCAGCGTGTCCATCTCAATACGGTGCCCTAGCCTAAACGCGAGGGTCGAGGGGACATCAGGGCGGCTGTATTCGAACCAAAGTCGCTGCAACCGGAAAGGAAAGTGCATGGCAGTAGTAACCCTGAAGGACCTGCTTGAAGCAGGCGTCCATTTCGGTCATCAGACCAGAAGATGGAACCCCAAGATGCGGCGATTCATCTTCGGAGAACGCAATGGCATCTACATCATCGACTTGCTCAAGACGATGAATGGCATTGAAGCGGCTTACGAGTACTGCCGTGAGCTCACGTCGCGCGGCGGAACCGTGCTTTTTGTCGGCACCAAAAAATCGATCGCCGATGCGGTCGCCGACGAGGCTCGACGGGCGGGTATGCCTTATGTCAATTTCCGTTGGTTGGGCGGGATGCTCACCAATTTCCAAACGATCCATCGTCGCATCCTTCGCATGCGTGAACTCGAACAACAAGAGGCTCAGGGCATCTTCGATGAGATCCCCAAGAAGGAAGCCCTACGTCATCGTAGGGAACTCGAGAAACTACAGAAGAACCTCGATGGCATACGCGACCTCAACCGTCGTCCCGACGCAGTCTTCATAGTCGACACCAAGAAGGAAGAGACGTGTGTGCGAGAAGCTCGAAAGCTTGGGATGCCGATAATCGCCATCGTCGACACGAATTGCGATCCCGATGATGTCGATTTCATTATTCCGGGCAACGACGATGCCATCCGCTCAGGAACGCTGCTCACAAGGGTCATCGCTGATTCGATAATCGATGGGCTTGGTAAGCGCCCGCCCGAGGTTGTTGCAGCTGCCGAGGCTGCTGCTGCTTCAGGGGTAACACTTACCGCCGGTGGCGAAGAGCCCCCAGCCGAATGGGAGATCGTCCTCGCGCAACAAGAGGCGGAAACCTACAAGAAAACCAAAGATGAAATGGTTCCTGAACCCGGTCCGGCTGCGGTGGCTCAAGTCGAGCCAGACATGCCCGCTGACAAGTTCGAAGCACTGCTAGACGCAACTCCGCTGCCAGACGAGGAACTTGAAGACGACGTCAAGGCCATCTACAAAGATGAAGACGAGGTGAAGAACCGATGAGCCCAGCAGCGGGAGATGTAGCGAAACTTCGGGCCGATACCGGTGCGGGGATGATGGACTGCAAGCGCGCACTTACCGAAACCGATGGTGACTTCCAGGCCGCGACCGACCTGTTGCGAACCTGGGGACTTGCTGGTGTTGAGAAGCGTGCCGGAAGAGCAGCCTCCGATGGAATGGTTGGTTATTACATGCACCAACTCGACCCCGATCTTCCGCCGAAAGTCGGAGTTCTCGTCGAGTTGAATTGTGAAACAGACTTCGTCGCGAAAACCAGTGAGTTCAAACAACTGGCCCGCGATATCGCGATGCATATCGCCGCGATGGCGCCACAGTGGCCAGTCCGGTCAGATGTGCCGGAAGATTTCCTTGACCGCGAGAAGAAGATCCTGCTCGAATCCGATGCTGTAAAAGGCAAGAAGCCTGAGATCGTAGAAAAGATAATCGAAGGCAAACTTGTGTCGATCTTCTCTGGGATCGGTGGTGTTTTGGTTGACCAGCCCTTCTTGCGCGACGATTCTGGTAAGAAAACTGTTGGCGACCTGATAGCAGAGTACGCCGCCCAAGTTAAAGAAAACATCGTAGTCAGCCGTTTCGTGCGTTTCAAAGTTGGCGAATGACATATAAACGGGTACTTCTCAAACTCTCCGGTGAAGCTTTCGCTGATCCTGAGCAGGGCTTCGGCATCGATGCGGCCATCGTCACATCGCTTGCTAAACAATTGGCAGAGGTGCAGTCGTCCGGTATTGAAATAGCTGTCGTAGTTGGCGGCGGCAACATATTTCGCGGCATCCAGGCGGCGGCTATGGGCATGGAACGAGCAAGAGCCGACTACATGGGCATGCTTGCCACGGTCATCAACGCTCTTGCTCTTCAGGACGCTTTAGGTCAAGTGGGGGCTGAATGCCGTGTTCAGAGTGCCATCTCGATGCAGGAAGTTGCAGAGCCGTTCATAAGAGGCAGGGCTCTGCGCCATTTGGAGCGAGGCATGATCGTTATCTTCGCGGGAGGAACCGGCAATCCTTACTTCTCAACCGATACCGCCGCTTCCGTACGTGCGTTGGAGATCGGCGCCGAGGCATTGCTTAAAGGTACGAAGGTCGATGGTGTGTATGACAAAGACCCGAAACGATTTTCAGATGCCGTGAGGTTTGACGAACTTGAGTACATCGAGGTGCTGAACCGCAAACTCAACGTTATGGATGCAACGGCGATCTCCCTTTGTATGGACAATCGCTTGCCGATCATCGTTTTCGATCTTGTCAAGGACGGCAACATAAAACGGGTTGTTTCTGGCGAGAACGTTGGCACGCGAGTGGCCTACAAACCAGCCTGAGAAGGAGAAACGATTGGTTCTCGAAGAGCAAATGAAGCAAGCGACCGAGAAGATGCGTAAGGCCATCGCTTCGACAAAGGACGAATTCGCGCAAGTGCGAACGGGACGGGCGTCGCCCACGATCCTCGAGCGCATCGATGTCGATTATTACGGTACGAAAACGCCGCTGCCTCAGATCGCTGGAATATCGGTGCCAGAGGCTCGCCTTCTTGTGATCTCGCCCTACGACAAGAGCTCTCTGTCAGCAATAGAAAAGGCCATCATCGCGTCGGATCTGGGCATCAACCCATCTAACGATGGAAGCGTGATTCGCCTCCACTTCCCCCAGCTAACCGAAGATCGCCGCAAAGAAATGATCAAAGTCATACACCAGCGATCCGAAGAAGGGCGCGTAGCAGTGCGAAATGTTCGGCGTCATTCCAAGGACGAGATGGAGCGCTTGAAGAAGGAAGGCCAGATGTCCGAGGACGACCTTAAGCGAAGCGAACGTGACCTGCAAAAACTCACAGACTCCTTCATCGCAGAGATCGACGAACTCGTTTTGCACAAGGAAAAAGAGTTACTCGAGATCTGATTGGAACACGAACCCTCGGCCCCGTTACCCCCGGTAACAAAAACCTCGGCCAAAACCTCGGCCAAAACCTCGGGCCGAAACATGAAACTTGCAGTTGCAACCGGGCTGATGTTGGCGGGGGCGGTAATAGGGCTGCTGTTCGCAGGGCCAAAGGCTTTTTTTCCACTGGCATTTGTTGTCATCCTTGTTGCGCAGGCTGAGTTTTACGCTGCAGCGCGCAAGGCCGGCCACGATCCTGCTACTGCTCTTGGCGTGATGTCGGGTGCTCTGTTACTCGTTGGCGTTTTCACCAAGGGAGCAAGCGCTGCCGGCCTGGTGGTCTTTTTAACGCTCGTTTTTTCGATCGTCTGGTACATGACGATCGAGCGGCGGGACGGGCTCTTGACCGACATCGCATTAACCCTATTCGGCATCGTTTACATCCCCCTGCTGGGCTCTTTTGCTGTGCTGTTGTCTCGTGCTTGTGTAGGTCCGGGTGAGTGTCCTCCCAACGGTGGTGGGCTTGCTCTCGTGATGATCGGAGCGGCTGCCTTCTACGATATCTTTGCTTTCGCGGGGGGCTACAAGTTCGGCAAAACTCCACTTGCACCCTCTATCTCGCCAAAAAAGACTCGCGAAGGGGCCCTGGTGGCAACTGTTTGCACCCTTGTGCTTGCCACTCTGGTGGCACCGTTGCTTGGACCTTGGAGCCCTGTTCAAGCTCTGGTTCTCGGGGCTCTTGTTTGTATCGCTGCACCCATGGGTGACCTTGTCGAGTCGATGATCAAGCGCGACCTTGGTTTGAAAGATATAGGAGTTATCTTTCCGGGACATGGAGGGGCACTCGATCGCATCGATGCCGTCCTGTTCACCGGTCCTGCGGTCTACATATCCTTATTGATCGCAGGTTATATCCAGCCTTGAAGGTTAATCTGTGATCATGGATCTCTTTGGCGATGCCGAACCTATACGTGTCGCTGTGCTCGGCTCGACAGGATCGATCGGCAGGCAAGCGCTCGATGTGATCCAAGCGAACCCTGATCGCCTCCAAGTAGTTGCTTTAGCCGCTGGCTCCGATTCTGAAGGACTCTTAACTCAAGCGAAGCGCTTTGATGTTTCGCTGATCGGTATCGCTCAAGGGTCGATAGACGCTCCGGAGGGGATGACGGTGATCGAGGGAATAAACGCCGCCGCCGAAGTCGTCGAACGCACCGATGCGCAGGTGGTGTTGAACGCAGTGACGGGGGCCGCGGGGTTGCATGCAACCATGGCAACGATCTACTCGGGCAAGACTCTGGCTTTGGCGAACAAAGAAAGCCTTGTGGCCGCGGGTGAACTGGTCATGGCGAAGGCATCTCCCGGTCAGATCCGCCCTGTCGATAGCGAGCACAGTGCCATGTGGCAACTCCTTGAAGGCCTTCCAGTAGACCTTGTTCGCAAGATAGTTCTTACCGGTAGTGGCGGTCCCTTCAGGGGCCGCGATAGCAACTCGCTTGCGTCGGTGACGGTAACTGAGGCTCTTGCTCATCCCGTGTGGGACATGGGACCAAAGATATCGGTCGACTCTGCCACGCTAATGAACAAAGGTCTTGAGGTTATCGAAGCTCACTTCCTTTTCGGATTCACTTATGACGAGATCGATGTTGTCATCCACCCCCAGGGCATGGTTCACGCGATGGTGGAAATGATGGATGGTGCGACCTTCATGCATTCGGCATTGCCAGATATGCGTTTGCCTATCCAGGTAGCACTTTGTTGGCCGGACAGGCTAGCGCCTCCGAGCGGGCTGCGTCTTAATTGGGCAACCTCAGACTCGCTGAGTTTCGAGGCCGCCGATACTCGAACGTTTCCTTGTCTACAACTAGCATATGAAGCGGGCCGCAAAGGAGACACGTATCCATCTGCCCTCAATGCTGCGAATGAAGTTGCCGTCAAGGCATTCATCGAAGAGCGATTGAAATTCCTTGAGATCCCCGGCTTAGTGGAAAGAGTGCTCGAAGAACACGAGGCCGTTCCTCCCGACCTAGAAGGAGTCCTGGCAACTGATGATTGGGCTCGACGCAGGGCGAATGAACTAGTGGGTGCCCGGTGAGTAGCACGGTAGGTGTCTTCGCGTTCATCTTCACGCTCGTTGTGGTGATCGTGGTGCACGAGTTTGGTCATTACGTAGCCGCGAAGAAGTCAGGCATGAAGGTCGAAGAGTTTTTCTTCGGCTTCGGCCCCCGCCTGTTCTCGTGGTTCAAAGGCGAGACCGAATACGGCATCAAGGCTTTTCCGCTTGGTGGGTACGTGAAGATCGCAGGCATGAATCCATTTCAGCCGGTAAGCGCGGAAGACGTGCCGCGAACCTTCGGTGCAAGGCCCTCGTGGCAAAGAGCCATCGTTCTTCTGGCTGGATCTACGACCCACTTCATCTTGGCTTTCCTGATCCTGCTGGTGCTGTTAGGCATCGTTGGCATTCCGACAAAGGTTCTACCTGTGGTCGATTCCGTCAAGGTCGAGGTGAATGGCGAGGCAAGCCCGGCGCAACAGGCCGGACTTCGGCCTGGCGATGAGATCGTCGCGATAAATGACGAGCGCGTTCTCGATTGGGATGGGTTGAAGTCAAAGATCCGAAGTCATCCTAATGAGGAGATCTTGCTTTCGATCGTGCGGGGCGATCAACGGCTGCGGATCCCCGTCACGACGGTTGTCGCTGAAGCGCAACTTGAAGCCGATCCCAGTAAGAGCGAAAAAGTGGCGCAGATAGGGTTCATACCCAGAGTCGCCAACGAGCGCTTAGGTCCCGGCAAGGCTGTGGTGGAATCGGCAAAGACCACGGGTGAGCTGATCTGGGGCAGTATCGGAGGCGTCCGTTCGATCTTCTCCTTCGATGTATTTAAGAAGGTATTCAATGGTCTGATGAACCGAGGTACGAGGTCTGCCGAGGACAGCCCGATCGGTATCTATGGCGCTGGCCGAGCTGCAGGACAAGTCGCAGCTGCGGGCGGATATTCAGACCTCATCTCGTTTCTCGTTTTCTTTATCGTGTTCCTTGGCGTCATCAACTTGGTGCCATTGCCGCCCCTCGATGGAGGGCATCTGTTGGTGCTTGCCATAGAAAAGGTGATAGGTCGCAAGATCGATCTGAAGAAACTAGTGCCGGTGGCGACGTTGGTTTTGGGTTTCTTCATGTTCTTGTTCGTCGCCCTGCTTTATCTCGACATCGCACGTCCGATAGCCAACCCCTTCCAATAGACCCAGTAGAATCGGGCATTCCATGAACCTTCCAACTCAGTTAGATGACTTTCCTGCTTGGTACAACCAGGTTGTCAAGGGCGCGGAGTTGGCCGAGAATTCGCTCGTCAAGGGCACTATGGTCATACGTCCTTATGGATACGCGATATGGGAGGCCATCCAGTCAGGGCTCGATCGACGCATCAAGGCCACAGGACATTCCAATGTGTATTTTCCCCTACTGATCCCTCAAAAATTGCTTGAGAAGGAAGCCGAGCACGTCGAAGGGTTCGCACCCGAGGTTGCTGTGGTCACTCATGCCGGTGGCCAGAAACTCGATGAACCAGTAGTTATCCGCCCTACCTCAGAAACCATCATCTGGGCCACTTACGCAAAGTGGATCCAAAGCTATCGCGACCTGCCCCTTCTCTATAACCAGTGGGCAAACGTCGTGCGCTGGGAGATGCGCACGCGGCTATTCCTGCGAACGACGGAGTTTCTTTGGCAGGAGGGCCACACCGCACACGAAACCGCAGACGATGCTATGCGCGAGACCTTGATGATCTTGCACGAGGTCTATCAAAAAACCGCGGAAGAAGACTTCGCCATGCCGGTGCTGACCGGGAGAAAGAGCGCAGCAGAAAGGTTCCCCGGCGCGGTCGAAACGTTTGCTCTCGAAGCCTTGATGCGCGATGGCAAGGCTTTGCAGGCTGGAACCTCTCACTATCTCGGACAGAATTTCGCAAAGGCCTATGACGTGACTTTTCAAAGTCGTGAAGGAAAACTGGAACATGCATATGCCAGCTCGTGGGGCGTTTCGACGCGCTTGATCGGCGGCATCATCATGGCTCATGGCGACGACAAAGGCCTGCGTCTACCGCCAAAGATTGCTCCTCATCAGGTAGTCATAGTGCCCATTTACCGAGCGGATGACGAACGAGCGACAGTTCTTGAAAAAGCCGCAGCCATAAAGGACACATTGTCGCAATTGCGAGTCCATGTTGACGCTCGCGAACAGCGTCCGGGCTACAAGTTCAACGAATGGGAATTGAAGGGGGCCCCCGTTCGATTGGAACTCGGTCCCAGAGACATCGCATCGGGTGAGGTAATGGTCTACCGGCGTGACCTTGGAGAAAAGTCCTCGATGCCCATTGAAAACTTGTCGACGGAGATTCCTAAGTTGCTCGATGGCATCCAGAAAACCCTCTACGACCAAGCGTTGCAGTTTCGCGAAGATCACACCATCGCGCCGACCTCGTATGGCGAACTACGCGACTTCTTGGCTGCTGCTGGGGGCTTGGCGACGGGGTATTGGTGCGGTAGTGAAGTGTGCGAAGAAAAGGTCAAGTCCGAAACGAAAGCGACCATCCGAGTCCTACCGGAGGAGGCAAAAGACATAACCGATGCAGACTGCATAGTCTGCGGTCAACCAGCCACCGAGCAAGCCACCTGGGCCCAGTCTTACTGAGCACGGTGCTCAACTCAGGAGTTGGCCCGCGTGTATACTTTTCCCCAACAGGCGCTTCGGCGCCTACAGTTTTTCCCAAAGTGGGCATTTTGCCCACTTTATTTTTCGCCTGAAGGGGAAACTAGAGACAGTATCTAAGGAGGTGTAAGCGTGGCCAGGCACGATGTTGTCAGCGCGCTTCGCCCATTGTGCGAGCAGATCCTCGCTCGCAGGGGTCTCGAATCCGTTGAATTTGTCTTCACGGGCGACGAAGGACTAAGGGTGCTTCGCCTAACCGTCGACCGAGTTGACGGCGGAGTCGGTATCGATGAGCTGGCCGAGGTCTCTGAGGAGATATCCAGGGCGCTTGACATGAACGATCCCATCGAGGGCAGATACACGCTCGAAGTATCCAGCGCAGGGCTCGATCGCCCACTGGTGAAACCGCAGGATTATGTTCGGTTTTCCGGGCGCGAAGTAAAGGTTCGATGTGACGCCCCCGTCGAAGGACGCAAGAACTTTCAAGGTGTCCTGCAGGCGAGCAACGCAGATTCATTCGTGCTACGGGCTCTCGATGAAACGTTTGAGATCCCTTACACAGCCGTCGCCCGAACACGGCTTGTCGTGGACTGGGCTGAAGAATTGAAAGGAGGACATAGTTGAACCCCATAGATATGGATGCCCTCAAGTTGGTGGAACGTGAAAAGGGGATCTCTTATGAAAGCGTCGTGATTGCGCTCGAACAGGCGTTGGCCGCTGCATATAAGCGATCGCCCGAAGCCAAGGGCGATGACGCACGCGTCGAGATCGACCGACTCACTGGAGAGGTCGTTGTCTTTGCTCAAGAAGTCGAAATCGATGATGAAACTGAGGCGGTAACTGTGTTGAAGGAATGGGAAGACACCCCACCCGACTTCGGACGCATCGCTGCCCAGACGGCCAAGCAGGTGATCCTGCAGAGGATTCGCGAGGCTGAGCGCGAGGTCACCTATGGCGAATATTCAGGTCGTGAGAGCGACATCGTCACTGCTTTGGTTCAACAGTCCGACCCGCGTTATGTGTTGCTCGATCTCGGTAAGGGCGTGGAAGCCCTTCTACCCCAGGCCGAGCAGGTGCCGGGGGAGCGATACGACCACGGGTCCCGGATAAAGGCCTACATAGTTGAAGTGCGCCGTTCACCACGCGGCCCCCAAATCATCTGCTCACGTACGCACCCCAACCTTTTGAAACGGTTGTTCGACTTAGAGGTTCCCGAGATCGCCGATGGCATCGTTGAGATAAAGCAAGTTGCGCGCGAACCGGGTCATCGTTCCAAGATCGCAGTGGCATCGAGCGACAGCAACGTCGATCCCACCGGTGCGTGTGTTGGGCCGAAGGGTTCCCGCGTAAGGATGGTTGTAAATGAACTGCGGGGCGAAAAGGTCGACATCATCACTTGGTCAGAAGACCCAGCAGAATTTGTTTCCAATGCCCTTTCACCGGCCAAGGTGACGCGCGTCAATATTGACCCAGCCACGCAAACGGCTGAGGTAATAGTTCCCGATCTGCAGTTATCGCTTGCCATTGGTAAGGAAGGGCAAAATGCGCGGCTTGCCGCGCGGCTTACTGGCTGGCGCATCGATATCAAGAGCGAAGCTCAGGCTACCCAAGAAGCGCAACGTCGAGAATCTGCTGGTCCGCCAAAAGTGTCCGTTCCAGAAGCGGGTCCAGAAGCGGGCCCAAAAGAGGTATCGGCCGACGATTAATCTGCGAACCTGCAGTGCCTGCAGAACGACCAGACCCAAGACCGAGTTGTTGCGGTTTGTTCGCAGGCGAGATGGTGTTCACATCGATGTGGCAACCGTCGGCCAGGGAAGAGGGGCTTATGTCTGCCGCGATACGAAGTGCGCAGAATCGGCTTTCGACAGCGGGGCTGTGGCAAGGACTTTGAAGGTGCGTATCGAGGTTGAGCGCAGCGCGATGCTTAGACGGCAGGCGTTGGAGTATCTTTTAGGCGGAAAGTAGGTATATGGCCAAGTTAAGAGTTCACGAAATAGCGCGCGAGTTGGGGGTTTCCTCGAAGGAAGCCATCCAAAAGTTGGCCGATCTCGGAATCGATGTGAAGAGTCACTCTTCAACGGTTTCCGATGATGATGCCGCGCGCCTGCGGGTGGCCATGCAGCCTGCCGCAGGAGCGAAAGCCCCGACCCCAGAACCGACCCCAGAACCGGAACCCGAACCGGAACCCGAACCCGACTCGCCGGCGACGCTGACGGAGGGTATCCACATCCCCAGGGGCATAACGGTTGAAGATTTCGCTCACAAGATCGGCCATTCAGCTAGCGAAGTCATCAAAGCCCTTTTGACTATGGGGGAGATGAAGACCATCACTCAGTCGCTTTCCGAAGAGGCTGTCGATCTGCTTGCTCATGAGTTTGGTGTCGAGGTTCTGATCGTTGCCGCGGACGAAGAAGAAGAGGCCGACCTTAAGGTCACGATCGAGGAAGAAGACTCGGCACTGTTAGAAGCCAGGCCCCCGATCGTCACGGTGATGGGCCACGTCGACCACGGGAAGAGTTCCATCCTTCAGCAGTTCCGCAAGAAAGAGATGCTTTCTCTCGAAGCCGGAGGAATCACGCAGGCTATTGGGGCTTACCGGGTTCACGATAGCGCTGGTCGCATCGTTACTTTCATAGACACTCCAGGTCACGAAGCCTTTACGGCGATGCGTGCCCGCGGCGCGAAGGTCACCGACGTCGCCATCTTGGTTGTTGCCGCAGATGATGGTGTGCAGCCGCAAACGGTAGAGGCGTTGGACCATGCTAAAGCGGCAGAGGTCCCGATCCTTGTTGCGGTCAACAAGATCGACAAACCCGAGGCCGACCCTATGCGAGTTCGTCAGCAATTGAGCGAACTCGGGCTTCAGCCCGAGGAGTGGGGAGGCGACACCGTTTATGTTGATATCTCGGCCAAGCAGGGCACGAACCTCGATTCACTTCTTGAGATGATTCATCTAGTCACTGAATTGCAGGAACTCAAAGCTAATCCGGCTGCTTCCGCTAAGGGCGTTGTCATCGAAGCCCATCTCGACAAAGGTCGAGGTCCTGTTGCCACGCTTATCGTTCAAAAAGGCACGCTTTCGGTAGGCCAACCGATAGTGTGCGGAACGTCATGGGCCAAAGTGCGCGCGATGACCGACGAAGCAGGCAAACAGATGAAGTCGGCCGGGCCATCGGTGCCTGCATTGGTGACCGGTTGGTCCAAGGTCCCAGCAGCGGGCGATTCGTTCTCTGTCGTGGCTGACGAGCGCGAGGCGAAACGTGTTGCGCAGGAGCGCGAAGCCAAATTCCGCCATGCCGAATTCGTAGCGGCGGGTCGTTCTCGCACGCTTGAAGACTTGCTTTCAATGACTCGCGCCGGTGAACTTCCGCAGTTGACTCTCATCGTTAAAGCCGATACCCAAGGTTCCGTGGAGGCACTTGTCGATTCGATCGAAAAAACTGATCAAACCCTGGTTCGTACCAGCGTGCTGCGTAAAGCGGTGGGCGCGATCAATGAAAACGACGTGACTCTTGCTCTGGCGTCTGGGGCCATAGTGGTTGGTTTCAATGTGCGACCCGACGCCACCGCCAGGCAATTGGCCGAGAAGGAAGGCGTGGACATCAGGGTGTACGAAGTCATCTATCAGCTACTCGATGACATCGACAAGGCGACGAAGGGTTTGCTCGCTCCCGAAGAGCATGAGGTGCTGGTGGGCTCGGCGGAAGTGCGCGATCTGTTTCGCACTCCAAAGGGAACGGTCGCCGGATGCTATGTCACTGAAGGCAAAGTTCAGCGCAACGGCAAGGCCAGACTCATCCGTGAGGGAGCGATCATCTATACCGGCGAGGTGGCATCACTCAGACGATTCAGAGAAGACGTTCGTGAAGTGGCCACTGGTTATGAATGCGGAATCATGATCGCTGGATATAACGACGTGAAAGAAGGCGACATCATAGAAACTTTCGAGATCAAAGAAGTCGCCCGGGTCTAGTGCCCGATGCCGAAAAACTACCCACGCTCTGACAGGGTCGAACACCTGGCTCGCGATGTTCTGAGCGATGCACTGCGCGAGTTGAAGGATCCGCGCATCGGCTTCGCAACCATCACGAGCGTAAAGATCACGCCCGACCTTCGGACGGCCCGCGTATACGTCAGCGTCCTTGGCGACCCCGATACCCGTGCAACAACCATGGAGGGCATCCAAAGTGCTGCGCCTCACCTTCGAACGGTGTTGGGTCATGAGATCCGTTTGAAACGAGTTCCTTTCATCGAGGTCATCGAGGATCAAACCGCGGAACAAGGTGAGCGGATCGAGCAGTTGCTGCGCGGACTTGGGGTGTCGAAGCCTCCCGAGGTCGAACGGCTTGATGACGCAGATGACGCTTGATATCTGAAGAAGCCTGGGAACAGGCAGCATCGGCGGTTCGCTCCTCCGAAGAAGTTGCCATCTGCTGCCATGTTGGCCCAGACGGTGACGCGTTTGGTTCGATGTTGGGGCTGGGCAGCTGCCTTCGAAGGATGGGAAAGAAGGTTTGGATGAGCTGGGGAACCGCCGGTTTGCGTGTTCCTCCTCAGTATCTGTTTCTTCCTGGTATCGCAGATGTCGCCGAACCCGACACCATCCCAGACGGTATCGAGTTGTTCGTTGCTATCGACTGCGGGGACCGTAAGCGCCTTGAAATGCTGGAAGACCGATTCTCCTCAGCCACCAATACTTTGAATATCGATCACCACATCTCTAATGACGCTTTCGCCAAGATCAATCTCGTCGACCCTCGCCGGGCGTCGTCAGCGGAATTGGCCTATGAATTGTTGGTTCGCATGGGGGCCGAGATAAATATCGATGAGGCACTTTGCTTGTATACGGGACTTGTCACCGATACGGGCCGTTTCCAATATTCGAACACGACGCCTGAAACTCTTCGCACGGCGGCGAAGCTGCGTGAGTATGGGTTCGATCATGGACAGATCAACACCGAAGTTTATGAATCATCCTCCTTTGAGAATCTGCGGGTCCTTGGCTTGATGTTGTCGCGGGCATCTTTGGATGACGATCTTGTTTGGAGTTGGGTTGGGCAAGCCGACCTTGCTGGTCTAGGCCTCGAGGAAACTGAGAATTTCATTGACGCGTTGCGAGTGGTAAAAGACGCGGAGGTGGCGGTGGTTCTTAAGGAGCAAACCAACGGCGAGTTCAAGGCTTCTTTGAGGTCCCGAGGCAAAGTAGATGTGGCAGCCATTGCTTCCTCATTCGGGGGCGGGGGCCACGCGAGGGCTGCAGGGTTCACCGTCAAAGGGTCGGTCGATGAAATCATCGCCTCGATCCGTGAACGTATATGACCGACGGCGTCATCGTCGTCGATAAGCCATCGGGGTGTACTTCCCATGATGTTGTTCAGCGAGTCAAGCGCCTATTTCAACTAAAGGCCGGACATGCTGGAACGCTCGATCCGTCTGCCACTGGAGTGATCATCATCGGTCTGGGCCGCGCAACACGCCTGCTTGGTTTCCTTCAAAACCTTCCCAAGACCTATAGCGCGGTCGTGAAATTCGGAGTATCGACGTTTAGTCAAGATGCCGATGGCGAAATTACGGCCGAGCGGCCATGCCAGTTCACTGAGCAGGAACTGAACGATGTGGCTTCTCGTTTCTTGGGCGAGATCCAGCAGATCCCGCCGATGGTCTCGGCAATAAAGGTGGGCGGCGAACCTTTGTATAAGGCCGCTAGAAGGGGCGAGGTAGTTGAGCGCAAGGCGCGTACCATCCGCGTGCATTCGTTAGAGATGTCGGGGTTCGACTCATCGGCATGGACGGTTAAGATGCATGTGGATTGTTCCAGCGGAACTTACATAAGAACTCTCGCTTCAGACATCGGCGATCTCTTGGGTTGCGGAGCGCATCTTGCATCGCTGCGTCGCGATGGCATCGGTTCTTTCGATCTAAGCGAATCGGTCGAGCTTAAGACCTTGGAATCTAGCGACGACAAAGACAGTTTCATGAGGTCAATGCGATGGGCGATGCGCGACTTTCCGTTGATCCAAGTCGATGCTGAGCAGCGCGACTCTGTTATCCATGGACGACCACTCATGCTCGAGGAACCCCCCGCGCGAGAGGGCGAGTTTCCTCTTCTTCAGACGACCCACGGACTCGGCCGCCCACCCCACGAAGCTGGCATGACCGCCGGCATACCGATCGCCGTCACAGATGAGACGGGTGATCTGCTAGCTGTATACCGTCGATCATCGAAGGGTCTGAAGCCCGAGGCAGTGTTCGTGTGAAGGTTCATCATGCGATGCCCGCCTCACGACGAGGCGGCGGCCCATCCGCCGTTGCAATAGGCAATTTCGACGGCGTCCACAAAGGGCATAGAGCCACCATCCGTCGATTGCATGCTGCTGCCCAAAAAGTGGGCGCTTCTCCCACTGTTTTGACCTTCCATCCGCACCCGCAGCAGGTTCTGCGCGGACTCGCGCCAAAATCTCTCGTAACGCTTGAACGTAAGTTCGAATTGCTCGATCAGGCAGGCATCGAACACGTTTGGGTAATTCCATTCAGTCACGAGTTCTCTCGCCTCGAACCCGAGGAGTTCATCGAAAAGACCCTCGTGAAACACCTTCAAACCCAAGCCGTTGTTGTAGGAGCCGATTTTAGATTCGGACGATTTGCTCGGGGAGATCTGACCATGCTCAAGTCTTTCGGTGCGCGCCTTGGCTTTACTGTCTCGGGTGCGCGTATCGCCGAGCTGCGAGGAAGGCGAATATCAAGCACCGCCATCCGCCATGCACTCTTAGAGGGCGACCTCGAATGGGCAACGGCAGCTCTAGGAAGGGCTTACGAACTCGAAGGCAGGATCGTCACCGGCAAAGGTCGAGGTAAGGGGCTGGGCTATCCAACTGCGAATCTTGCTGTCAAGGATGAGTCGTCTGCGCTGCTCAAGAAAGGCATCTATGCCGGTTACGTAATGCTTGGCGAGGTCAAACATCCGGCCGCCATCAGTGTGGGAGTGAATCCCACATTCGGCACGAATGCTTTAAGCATCGAGGCGTTCCTGCTTGACCACGATGAGGAGCTCTACGGTCGAAGTTGCAGGTTCATCTTTGTGAAGCGCATCCGAGATGAAAAGAAGTTCAGGTCACCGGCAGCGCTGGCTCGTGCGATAACAGACGACGTCACGGCCGCCCGAGAAATACTTTCATAGATCCTGGTGCTCTCTGCGCGGTACTAGGCGCATGGCTATCAGTGCAAGAGATCGCGAGAAGATGACCAGCATGGCCCTGGGCTTGGCAGCCGCAGAAACCGACGAAGAACCACTACCCGCGCGCCGGGCAGAAATTCTCGCATGGGCTAATGCTGGTCGCCTTAGAGCCGGAGTGCCGCAACTGACCGATGATTTGCTCGACCCCCCAGAGGAGGAGTTTTATCGACGCGCCAGCGCCCTTGGCATGGTTGGCACCGGTCGCCGCAGTCCTTGATGCGGCGGGAGCCCGGTGGGTATTGATAGTGCCTAGCAGCTCTTCGCTACCGACAGGATCCCAGGTTAACCACCGACCTCGATCTTCTTGTTGAGTCAATCCCTAATCTCAGCGAGGCATTCCGCGCTGCGGGATTCGAGGTTTCCGAGAAAGCTGATACCAGGTGAGGCACCCTATCTCCTTATTCTTCGAGGTAAAGGTGTTCGTGCAGATCTTCTCATCGCCACAGTCGAATACCAAAACGTTGCACTTAACCGGGCGGTCGATGGGGCTTTGTCCGTCGAGGACGTCATCGTCGACAAGCTCATTGCTTGGCGTGATCGCGAGTCCTCGATGAGGCGTACATCGAAAGTTGGGCGGATGAATGGGACATAAGGGACCGATGGGACCAAGCGCTGCGCAGTCGATGATACTTTT
>JBDSRR010000171.1:0-1923 GCA_039929185.1 Actinomycetota bacterium | reverse complement strand
CGATGGAGATGCGGCTGTCCTTGCCGTTCACTTTCTTGTCGAACCTCGCTGGATGCGGGCCCTCGATGTTTGCCCAGGTATTGCGAAAGATGCCCATGGGGCCCCCGGACTCGCCGGAGATGATCTTCCCTAGAGCCTCGGCCTTTTCCTTGCCCTCGGAGTCATCTACGAACAGGATCGCCCTGCCATTTCCCTCATGGATAGCCCCTGGCCACCAAACCATCGCCAGGCCGTTTGCCCCGCTGATATCTACATCTCCAAAGCTGCCCGTTTCGACTACGAAACCCATGACACCTTCGCAGTGACCGGCGGTGGGCTTGGCGTTAAAGTTGCAGGGACACCCGTAGTCGCAGTTACAGCCCATCACGTAATGGCCCTCGAGATTCCAGCTGTCAGTCATAAGCTCCCTCCTTGGTCGAAGCGATACTGACACAGATCAAAGCGACATAGCGAACTGAAGCGCCGTCATAGGCGTAAACAGAGTGACTATTCCTAATCCGATCAGTGCAAGTCCGAACATCTTGGCGATTAATGGACCCCGGGTCCACGATTTCTCAAGGAAGATAACTACCGCGAGCCCCGCGGCTGCCAGCAGGTTCATGGTTCCGACCACGATTAGAACCAACATGATCCCCCAGCAGCATCCAACGCAGTAGAGCCCGTGATGGAGTCCGACTCTGAGGTCACGCCAAGCACCCTTGAGAGCGGCATAACCCATCAACTGTGACATGGGAGAGCGGCAGTGCCTCAGGCAAGCGTTCTTGAAGGGTGTCAGTTGGTATATGCCGGAGGTCAGGAAGAGGCCGGCTACGATCCATTTGGAGCGTTGAGGGTACGCGTTGGATAGCATCGACATCCCGAGTCCGCCTGCGTAAGCCACCAATCCTAGGCTCCCCCATACCCCGAGATAACCCGAGATGAACAGCAGGTTACGACCCAAACGATTTGCTTTCGTGGAGGAGGATCCGATCGAACGAACCCACATCAATGCGACCGGCGCTACCGACGGGAGCATCATCGCTGCCATCATCGCGGTCCACATGAGGACGAACATCGGGATCGGAACTGCCTCGGCCATCGACATCTTTGCGGCCCAGTTTACCCTCGCGAGGTTCGCGTCGATTAGCCCGTGCATCCTGACGCGAACCTCCCCGCCGAGCGCTGGGCGCGGGCACTAGGCAATGGTGTTACGCAGCAGTCCTAGTTTTTCGACTTCGATCTCGACGATGTCTCCGGGTTCGAGCCATGGACCGCCACTGTCGAGTATGCAACCGCCGAAAGGCGTTCCTGAACCATAGATGTCGGTGGGCCAAACGGTTTCGCCCTGAGAAACGAAACTGATCATCTGCGCGAAGCTCCAATGAGCGTCGCCGAGGTTTGCTTCGCATATGAGCTTTCCATTTACGCGAACTGCCATATGCAGCCGAGGATTGGTTGAAAGATCGTCGAATTCATCAGCGGTCACGATGCACGGACCCAGCGAAGTTGCGAAGTCCTTCGATTTCGCAGGGCCGAGCCTGGTGGCCATCTCGGAGCGCTGGACGTCGCGAGCGCTCCAGTCGTTCATGATCGTGAAACCGAAGATCGAACCTGCGGCTTCATCGACAGATACATCTTTAGTGTTCGTTGCCACGATGGCCGCGACTTCCATCTCAAGGTCGAGTTCCTTTGTGAATGACGGACGCTCGATGTCGGCATTGGGGCCGATGATCGACCGGTGGTTGCCTTTGTAATAGAGGGGACGCTCGCCCCAGATAGGGTTCAGTTCCTCGTTGCGCCGCTTGGCACCAGCGCGAGCATGATCTTCGAAAGCGATGAAGTCTCTGATCGAGTTGGGTCGGGTGATCGGGGCGAGTAACTGGACGGCGGCCAAGGGAGTCATGGTCCGAGCGTGCGTATTCGCGACTAGGTCGCGACAGACTG
>JBDSRR010000170.1:0-2152 GCA_039929185.1 Actinomycetota bacterium | reverse complement strand
CGGTGTTGGTCATGGTAGCAAGCCATATCTCCCGGCCTTCAAATGACTGCCCTATGGAACCTATTTCGATCAGATGTGAATGGACGTTTGCCCAATCCTTAAGTATCTGCGTCAGTTCATCGTATCGATAAAACTTATCGAAGCGCACATCATTCACGGTCGTCGTTTGACGCCAGAATGGCCAACCTTCGATTAACCGCGTCAAGAGTGGCTCGAACAGCAGCGTCATAGATCGGTGCCTCACGAACCAGAGCTGCCCCAACCGAAAGATCGTAAGTTGATCGACCAGTGCTCACTATCACCATGACGACCTGTCGCTCCATCACCTCAACAAGCGAAGCAGAGTCGAGGCTGAAGAGTCCTTTGCGGCCAACGAACGCTTGGATCGATTCCAGCGTGGTTGCTGCCACAAGTCGAAGCCCATGAGATGTCCGACGCGCCGTTCCTGTTCCCTCAGATTCGTAGCCCTCCCAAACGAGATTCACGTGGGCAAGAGACGCTGTTGCATCGGTTGAAGAACTGGCAACGCTCACATGTCTGATCGAGGGACGAGCTTCACCCGTGAGATGAATCTCAGGTTTAGATTCCTCACGAGACAGTTCGTGAACAGATATGCGCCCCATACTTTGCATGCGTCCGTGGGTAGTTAGGATGCCCTCGATCGCCTGGCGTATATCGCGGGGATCGACTCCCCTGCTTATGAAAACCTCGAGTTCAGCCTGTGCGCGTGACTCATCTTCGATCATTGCTGCACCTACAACGCCTGGGATAGACCGGATCTCTTCTTCGATCATCATTTTCACTCCACGTAACGTACTGCTTCAGATGGCTTAAGCCGAGCTGCCCTCACCGCTGGGATGGCGGTGAAGACCAAGACCGCACTGTAAATGATTACGAGCGTGCTGGTGACCTGACTCCAGTCAACATTGAATTCAAAGGCGGTGATTTGCTCCTGCAGTAGCAAGAATGTCCCCAGAAGGCCTACCCCCAGCCCCGCGCCAACACCTAGCGTAGCAACAAGCAACGTTTCGAGGATCAACCAAAAGGCGACCATACCCCTGCTGAAACCCATCGCCCTAAGGATCCCGATCGCCTGGCGTCGTTCCAGAACGGTTCTTAATGCACCTATAGCCAACCCCGAGATGCCAATCACCAGGCCCAGTTTGAGGAGTAACTGGAAGATCCCCACGAAAGACCGTTGACTGGCGGCGTCCTCGGCGAACAGATCATCGATGGCGTTCGCATCAAGGCCGAAACGCGCGAACTCGCGCTCGGTTCGTTGCGCCAGTGCAGTATCGGCTTGCCCCGTTTCGGCCTTGATCAGCCATGCAGAGTCACCGCTGCGTGCCGGGAACAATTCTTGAAACTTGACGCTCGAAATGAAGATCCCTCGAAGTACGGAGGCATCGATTATGCCGATGACCTTCAGGCGAGCAGTGCCGGTATCTGTTTTCAAAACTAAATAGTCATTCACCTCTGCTGCTCCCGGGTTAGTTGCAGCATCCAATACGGCATACCCATCTTCGGTCGCAAGCTTTTCCCAAACCTGTCGCGCGCTTAGCCCTTTCGGCTTCTTCGAGAAAACGTAATCAGCCGAGCTCATCGATCGGTTGACCCCATAGATCCGCGCAGGAAAGGGCACCTCAGACGAATCCCCAACCCGATAACCGGCTGTATAGAACGTCGCTTGCATCGCGACTATCCGTGATGCGCCCTCCACGTTTAAGTTTTCAACGGGAACGGTCGAACGGGCAAGAACATCGAACCCGCCCTTTTCCTTTTCAACATCGCCGCCACCGAACCCTCCCCATATGGCAAAGGTAGCGATCATGAACACAACCAAACCAAACATCCCCATCGACATGGCTGTGCGAAAGCGAAAACCCTCGGCATAAGCTGAAGCGATCCGAAAGACCATTCGAGACCTGGCCCGCAGAAGCACTCTTAGTCTGCCCATGACTTTCAAGTTCGCCGATATCACGACCACGGCAGAAACCACTGAAACTACGCCAGCGACGGTGAACAGAGCAAAGCCAGCTTCGGGGTTTTTGTCGAAATCGGGTAAGAAGGTGGTTGTCCACAGGCCCCATGCCAACCCCGCAACTCCGCCGATCGTCGCCCCTACCCTTTTGGACGTCACTCGCGAAAGCAG
>JBDSRR010000169.1:0-5072 GCA_039929185.1 Actinomycetota bacterium | reverse complement strand
GGTTTTCGAGAAAGGAGACGTGGCGGACTATCCGCTCACGATCCGTGCCAAAGATGGACGCCTGACTGACGTGCTCTTTAACGCGTCGGTGTACAAGGACGCCAGCGGGAATGTGCTAGGAGTCTCCGCCGTGGCCCGTGACGTGACCGAGCAGAAGCAGGCCTCCCAGTACGCCCGAAGTCTGATCGAGGCAAGTCTCGACCCTCTCGTCATCATCAGTCCCGAAGGCAAGATCACCGACATCAACGAAGCCACGATCAAAGTCACCGGCGTCGATCGAGGGGGCCTGGTAGGGACCGACTTCTTCGATTACTTCACCGAACCCCAAAAGGCACGCGAAAGCTACAAGGAGGTTTTCGAGAAAGGAGACGTGGCGGACTATCCGCTCACGATCCGTGCCAAAGATGGACGCCTGACTGACGTGCTCTTTAACGCGTCGGTGTACAAGGACGCCAGCGGGAATGTGCTCGGAGTCTCCGCCGTGGCCCGTGACGTGACCGAGCAGAAGCAGGCATCCCAGTACGCCCGAAGTCTGATCGAGGCAAGTCTCGACCCTCTCGTCATCATCAGTCCCGAAGGCAAGATCACCGACATCAACGAAGCGACGATCAAAGTTACCGGCGTCGATCGAGGGGGCCTGGTAGGGGCCGACTTCTTCGATTACTTCACCGAACCCGAGAAGGCACGCGAGAGCTACAAGCAGGTTTTCGAGAAAGGAGACGTGGCGGACTATCCGCTTACGATCCGTGCCAAAGATGGACGCCTGACTGACGTGCTCTTTAACGCGTCGGTGTACAAGGACGCCAGCGGGAATGTGCTAGGAGTCTCGGCTGTTGCCCGTGACGTGACCGAGCAAAAGCGAGCGGAGGCAGAGGTCGCCGAACTGCGGACGAAGGAGGTCGAACGGCTTGCCGAGCTTGAACGGTTCCAGAAACTAACCGTTGGGCGCGAGCTCAAGATGATTGAACTGAAGAAAGAGATCGCAGAGCTTATGAAGCTCACCTCGCCCGAGGCCATCGAAGAATGATCGTTGTCGACCGTCGAAATTCCGACGCCGATGAATACTCCCGGGCACTTCTGAACATCCTTGACGACTTTGGGGCCGAAAAAACCCGGCTTGAGTCTACGCAAAGAGCGATGCTCAACCTTCTAGAGGACTTCGATGCTGAAAAGACCCGGCTTGAGTCTACTCAAAGAGCGATGCTCAACCTTCTAGACGACTTCGATGCCGAGAAGACCAAGGCGGAAGGAACCAGTGGAGAACTAACGCAACTGCTCAAAGAGCGGGAGGTCCTGCTGAAGGAAGTCCATCACCGGGTAAAGAACAATCTTCAAGTCGTCTCTAGCCTTCTGGGCCTGCAGGCAGGCCATTTCAATGACACGCGCCTTCGCCAGGCGCTCGAGGAAAGCCAGAACCGCGTTTTCTCGATCGCGTTAGTCCACGAAAACCTGTACCGATCCAAGGATCTCGCCCAGGTCGAATTTTCGGACTACGTGCACAGTCTCGTTGACAATCTTCCACGGTCGTCGAGCGCCGGAATGCAAGTATCGGTGACGCAGGACATCGAGGCATGCAGGCTCTCGATCGAAACGGCCGTACCCTGCGGTCTTATAATCAATGAACTAGTCACCAATGCACTCAAACATGCGTTCCCAGGTGAGGGCCACGGCTTGATCCGAGTGGTACTGCAAAGAGTGGACCCGTCGAACTGGATGCTCCTCGTCGCCGACGACGGCATCGGCCTTCCCTTGGGCATCGATATGAAGAAGACCGAGTCACTTGGGCTCGAACTCGTGAGCCTGCTGGTCAAGCAGATATCTGGCTCACTTGAGATCAAGCGCGACAGTGGGACATCGTTTCAGGTGACCTTTCCATCCGAGGCATAATTGCAGAGACCTACCAGGATCCTTGTGGTTGAGGACGAGGCGATAGTTGCCGCAGACATCCGACGGAGTCTCATCGAGATCGGCTACGACGTTCTCGAGACTGCCGACTCAGCGGAAGAAGCCATCGCTCGCGCTGTGCAGCTGCGCCCCGACCTTGCCCTCGTCGACATACATATCAAAGGCGACCTCGACGGCATCGAAACGGCACAGATACTGCGCGAGCGCTTTCGCGTGCCGGTGATCTATCTGACTGCGTACGCCGATGAGACGACCGTTGAGCGCGCCAAGATGACGGAGCCTCTGGGCTACTTGCTCAAGCCCATCAAGGTCCTTGAACTCCGCTTGGCTGTCGAGGTAGGGATCTATAAGCATGAGATGGAAATCCGCCTCCGCGAACGTGAGCAGCAACTCGAGGACGCAAACGCTGATCTCGAAGCATTCAACTACAGCGTCGCGCATGATCTGCGCACTCCTCTGACGGTCATCATCGGTTTCGCTGAAACTCTGCTGGAGTCTGCAGCCAAGCTGGATGAAAAGGAGCAGCAGCATCTCCTCGAACGGATAGCGGTGGGCTCCCGACGGATGGCACAGGCGATCGATGCCCTCCTTAGGCTGGCTAGCCTGACTCGAGTCGAACTAGAACGGGTCCCTACTGACCTCGGAGTTATCGCCCGGGAAGTTGCCGACGGATTGAACCATCCGGATGCCGCTCGATCCGTGGATCTATCCATCACCGAGCCGATGATAGGCATTGGCGACCCTGGTCTACTTCGCTCCGCGCTTGAAAATCTTCTCGGTAACGCCTTCAAGTTCACGAGCAAACAGCCAGATCCGAAGATCGAATTTGGCAGCGTGCAAAAGGACGGTGAAACGGTTTACTTCGTGAGCGACAATGGGGCGGGGTTCGACATGGCCTCAACTGACAAGCTTTTCACGCCGTTTCAGAGGCTTCACGGCCAACAGGAGTTCGAGGGAACCGGCATCGGGTTGGCCTGCGTACAAAGGATCATTCAACGCCACGGCGGGCGGATATGGGCAGAGAGCTCGCCTGGCGAGGGAGCAACCTTTTGGTTTTCACTCGGTAAATCAGAAGAGTCCGAGACATGACGCGGAATCTCATCGAGGGTTTTTACGACCCCTTTGCCTGCAAGGACCACGCGGCGATGGCCGATTGCTATCGAGAGAACCTCCCCACAACGTAGTAAATCGCATTGAGGGTAGAATGGTTGAATTCTTCTACCATTCTACTAAGGAGGATTTCTTGGGCCTCAATATCAAGAACGCAGACGTTGAGCGGCTAGCCGCAGAGGTGGCCGGACTGACAGGAGAGTCGAAGACCGAAGCTATTCGTCGAGCTTTAGATGAACGTAAGGGAAGACTTGCAGGTCGAGTTGCGACACGATCTAGACATGATGCCGTGAGGCGGTTCCTCGAACGGGAGATTTGGCCGCTGATTCCTCCGGAAGAACTGGGCCGACGAACGGGCAAGCGACGACGTGAGGCCATTCTTGGTTACGGGCGGGAGGGCGTGTGATCGTCGACTCTTCTGCCGTCATCGCCGTCATGTTCCAGGAGCCCGAGTACGGGGAAGTGCTCTCGAAACTCGAGGGGGCGACGACCAAAGCCATCGGTGCACCGACCATGGCTGAAGCCGGACTCGTCCTGACTGCGCGATTGCAGCACAACGCTATCGGTCTTCTGGCTCGATTCGCACAGGAACTCGAAATCGTCACGATTCCTTTCGGAGAGGACCACTGGAAGGAAACGGTAGATGCCTTCGATCGGTACGGAAAGGGGCGTCATCGCGCTTCCTTAAATTTCGGTGACTGCATGACCTACGCCGTGGCCAAGCTAGCGCGCGAACCTTTGTTATGCGTCGGGGACGACTTCAAGCGAACTGACCTGCTGATCGCGTGAACGTCCGATTTCCGCCAGACAGGCAACCCGTGGTGAGAGATGCTGTGTCTTATGGACGAAGAACACATGTATCGGGCCATCCGGAGCAAGGATCCGCGATTTGATGGATGGTTCTTCACGGCGGTCGTCACGACCGGTATCTACTGTCGGCCGAGCTGCCCGGCCATAATCCCAAAACGCTCCAACGTCCGCTTTCATCCGACCGCCGCCTCGGCGCAGCAAGCCGGATTTCGAGCTTGCAAACGTTGCCGCCCCGATGCCACCCCCGGATCGCCCGAATGGAATACGAGGTCAGACCTCGTTGCACGGGCGATGCGGCTTCTCGCGGATGGCATCATCGAACGTGAGGGTGTCAACGGATTGGCGTCACGTCTGGGATACAGCGAGCGGCACCTAAACCGTCAGATGGTTGCTGAGCTCGGCACTGGACCGCTTGCCATCGCACGCGCCCAGCGAGCCCAGACTGCTCGGATCCTGATCGAAACAACTCGCATACCGATGTCCGAAGTCGCGTTCGCCTCGGGATTTGCAAGCATCCGACAATTCAACGACACGATCCGCGAAGTATTTGCTCTAGTACCTAGCCAACTTCGAAGATCTGCCGCCAAGGATCACGCCACAGAAGCAACGGGACGGATATCGCTCCGCCTTGCATACCGCCCCCCCATCTCGTTGACCCATCTCTTTACGTTTTTGGCAGCACGAGCAATAGCCGGAACCGAAGAGGGATCTGAGCACCATTTCGCCCGCACCCTTTGTCTACCTTATGGGCCCGGAATCGTAGAGCTTCGCAAGGCCGATGACACTTGGATCCAATGTCACCTACAGCTTAGTGACCTGCGCGACCTCGGCACTGCGGTGCAGCGGTGTCGCCGGCTTTTGGACCTCGACGCTGACCCTGCGGCCATCCAAAGTGTCTTGGGCGCAGATCCCATACTGAGAAGAACGGTCAAGCGATGGCCAGGACTGCGCATCCCCGGCCACGTCGACGGAGCCGAACTCGCGACGAGGGCAGTACTCGGACAGCAAGTGAGCGTTGTCGCTGCCAAACGTCACGCTGAGCAACTCGTACAGAGATTCGGCAAGCCACTAACCGCTGCATATGGATCGCTGACTCATCTGTTCCCCGCCCCCGAGGTCATCGCCGAGGCCCCCGACGAGGACCTGCGCATGCCTTCGGCTCGACGCAAAGCCTTGCGGGCAGTGGCAACACTATTGGCTGATGCAACGTTATCGCTGGACGCGGGAACCGATCGCGATGAAGCCTC
>JBDSRR010000168.1:0-2472 GCA_039929185.1 Actinomycetota bacterium | reverse complement strand
TGGAATCCAACCGGGCCCCTATGCGGAATTTACGCCTTATGGTGGCTACTCTGGTGGGGTCTATGTCGCGGCTGGCGACGTCAATGGAGACGGTAAGGCCGATATCATCACGGCCCCCGCTGCTACGGTCCGCCCTCACGTCAAGGTTTTCAGGATCGACCCGGTCGAGACGAGCCCCAACTTGCGACCGAAGTTCCTGTCTGAGTTCCTCGCCTTCCCCGAAGGGTCCAATTCGGGGGCAAGGGTCGCAGCGGGCGACCTCGTTGGCGATAACAGGTTCGAGATCGTTACCGGGGCCGGATGGGGTAGTCAAGGACGGGTGGGGGTTTTTGGATATACCAATGACACCATTGACCCAAGCGTCGGTACCACCTCCTCATTGCTTATAGGAAATAGCCGTCCAGGTACTCTCGAGCCATGGGATGGTTTCTTCCCTTATACGTCCGGCTATTCAAACGGAGTTTTCGTTGGCACCGGAAATCTGGTGGGTAACGCCTACGACGAGATCATCACTGGCTCGGGGAACAATCCCAACTCAACCGTGAACGTATACAAGTTGAGCAATAGAGCAACTCTTTCAAGGGTTGCGTCATTCCTTGCTTACGCGTCGACATTCCAAGGCGGGGTAAATGTGGCTTCCAGCGATGTCGATTCAGATCCTGGGTTCGAGTTGGTAACCGGTCCTGGCCCAGGTGTCGGTCCTTTGCCGCGGACATTTGCCGTGGCTGAAAACGGCACCGTTACTGCGCAGCTCGGTTTCTTCTTTGCCTATCCGGCCTCATTCCCCGGCGGTCTATGGGTGGCTGGCTACAACCTCGGTACCTGATCGAGGTAGTTCAACCAACTCAACCAGAACCCCGCGATTTGCTGATGGATGTATGAATGCAACCTTGGACCCACGGGAACCTCGACGCGGTTTTTCGTCGATCAAGCGGGTCCCTGATTCGTGCAGTCGCTTGAGTTCTTCCGTTATGTCATCGACCTCGTATGCGATGTGATGAAGGCCTTCCCCTTTGCGTTCGATGAATCGCCCCACGGTGGAGTCGGCAGATAAAGGCGCGAGAAGTTGAACGTAAGAATCGCCGACCATGAACATGGCCTCCTCAACTCCCTGGTCGCTGACGATCTCGCGGTGCTGTAACTCCAAACCCCATACATCGCGATACAGACTTATCGCCTGTTCGAGATCTGAAACCGCCAGTGCTATGTGTTCGATCTTTGTCAGCATTTAGATAAGATATCCGCATGTTGGAGTCGGTAATAGTAGCGGGGGCCAGAACCCCCATCGCAAGATTTCTGGGAGGCTACTCCTCGCTATCTGCGCAACAGTTGGGGGCAGGGGCCATTCGCGAGGCGCTGGTGCGCTCGATGGTTGGGGCTGACCAGGTCGATTACGTGATAATGGGTCAAGTTCTTCAAGCGGGTCAAGGCCAGATAACCGCTCGACAGGCGGCGGTTGAAGCCGGCATTGCCATGAACGTGCCGTGCATCACCATCAATAAGGTGTGCCTGTCTGGGTTGAATTCGATCGCTCTTGCTGACCAATTGATAAGGGCGGGTGAAGTCGAGGTGGTTGTCGCTGGTGGAATGGAGTCGATGACAAACGCGCCTTATGCAATGCCGAAGGCGCGACAGGGGGCCCGAATGGGCGACGCCGAACTCGTCGATCTGATGATCAAAGATGGACTTTGGTGCGCCTTCGATGACAAACATATGGGCGCTGGCAGCGATGCCGCAGCAGCGCGTCTTGGGATTTCTCGCAGCGAGCAAGATGATTGGGCAGCGTTGTCGCACGAACGGGCTGCCGAGGCCACGAAAGCCGGACGACTGGCGCAGGAGATCGTTCCGGTTGAGATTCCGGGTCGAAAAGGCGAAGTCGTAGTCGTCGAAGAAGATGAGGGCATACGGCCCGGCACGACGGTCGAGTCCTTAGCGAAGTTGAAACCTGCATTCTCGGCAGACGGCACGATAACTGCAGGCAACGCATCGCAGCTTTCTGATGGCGGGGCGGCAGTTGTCGTTACCAGTCGAGAACGCGCCGAACGAGATGGCTTGCCTATCCTCGCGACGATCGTTGGTCATTCGATGGTGGCGGGGCCCGATCCATCGCTCGAGTCTCAGCCTGCCAATGCCATCAGGGCGGCCGCGAAGCGTTTCGATCTGAACCCAGCGGGGTTTGATCTGTATGAGATGAACGAGGCATTCGCAAGTGTTGCCATCTGGTCATCCAAAGAGTTGGGAGTGTCCTCGGACAAGGTCAACGTCAACGGAGGCGCCATAGCGCTTGGCCACCCCATCGGAATGTCGGGAGCGCGCTTGGTGCTTACTACGGCCTATGAACTAAAGCGCCGCGGCGGGGGGCTTGGGGTAGCCGCCCTTTGTGGCGGCGGGGGCCAAGGCGACGCCCTGATAGTACGCGTCGGTTAGACGCAAGAGTATACGCTACGAGCGTATACTGCTGCCATGAGACTG
>JBDSRR010000167.1:0-4049 GCA_039929185.1 Actinomycetota bacterium | reverse complement strand
GAGCGGGGCCGAAGTGGATCATCTGCTCGATCTCGCGCACCGTTTGTTTGGTGCCCTCGCGGTCGGACTTATTGATTACGAATATGTCGGCGATCTCAAGCAGGCCCGCCTTCCCCGCTTGGATGCTGTCACCCCATCCAGGGTTGAGAACAACAACCGTCGTATCGGCGGCGTCGGTGATCGATACCTCGGCCTGGCCAACACCGACCGTTTCAACGATGACGAAATCGTTACCAGCGGCGTCTAGAACCCTGATCGCTTCCGGGGTGGCGAGAGTCATTCCCCCAAGATGCCCCCGAGTAGCCATCGACCTGATGAAAACATCGGGATCGGTCGCGTGATCTTGCATTCGAACACGATCGCCCAACAACGCGCCGCCGGTGAACGGCGATGATGGATCGATCGCGAGTACCGCGACTTTCTTCTTCTCTTTCCGTATCTTCCCGATGAGCATGTTCGTCAAAGTCGACTTACCCGCACCAGGAGAACCCGTAATGCCAATAGTGAACGCATGTCCGGTGTGCGGAAAGAGTGCTCTCATCGCCTGAGACACCCCTTCGCCGTCTTCTATGGCGGATATCAACGTGGCGATGGCGAATCGATCACCGCTCAACAAACCCTTCACCAGTTCAGACATAGACAAGACCATATCGCCTCAACTCGGGCATCCCCCAAAAGTGTGAGAAAAAAGTTGGCGGAAAAACAAGGACATTTCGCTTCGACGTCGAACTACTAGTGCGACCGAAGCAAAAATGCTTAGGCAATCTAATACACGGAAGCCCGTGTAGAGGGGAGAACAAACATGAGGCGCAAACTCGCACTACTGGCCGCTGGCCTTGTTGCTGCTGGAGCCATGGGAATCGCATCTGCTGACGTGATCGACGCCGGCGGAGCCGCGTATGTCGACACAAGCGACAACTCTGTTTGGCAGGAGAGCAACGGCGAAGCCGGCCTCCAGAGGGACGCAGACGAGGACACAGCAGCTGACACCCGTCTCGCTTAAGCATCAGCTAGACAGCTGAAAAGCCGCCTTTCGGGGCGGCTTTTTGCTTTAATCCTCTAGAGCGATGACTTCGCGGATGTTGGGCACTTCTTCTCGCAAGATGCGTTCGACTCCCGCCCGCAAAGTAACCGGTGACATCGGGCAACCTTCACATGCGCCGATCAGGCGGATGGTCACAACTCCGTCGAGGACGCTGACCAATTCGATGTCACCACCGTCGAGCCTTACGGCCGGGCGGACCTTCAGTTCCAACGTTCGGCGGACTGCGGCTTCCACGTTCTAAGTCTGCTGTTCGTCCACGAACTCAGTTGGAACCTCTGACGCGAGGTTGACCAATTCGTTCGACGCCTTCACGTATCGCACGATAGTTGGCAAGTTGCCTTTTAGTTTCAGCTTTCCCTGCATCATGCCTTTTATGGGGTCAAGGTCTTTGCGGATGATTTCCTTCCATCGCGAATACGGGGCAGTGATCACGAACTTGGCAGCTTGGCCCTCTTCAGCCGTCACCCCATACTTGTACTGACGACATTCACCGTGCCACAGATCGAACCACCCATAGATGTCTTCCGGCACACCTAAGTCGGGATCGGCTTGGAAACAAAACGTCACGTCGCCTTCCCATGTGTCTGCGGCTTCTTTGTAGGCAGCCGACGTGTTTATCGCGTCGACATACAATTTGGTCCATCCCTCACTTGGGAATAAAGCCATTGGCACCCTCCTTAGGCGTTTATCAGCGTTTATTAGCGTTTATCAGTGGACGGATATCCTATCGCTCTCGACTGACCCAGAAGCTCTTTCGACATGGGCCCCCAAACGACGAAGTTTTCCAGGCAGATCCTCATAGCCACGTTCGATGTGATGGATGTCATATATATCGGTCGTACCTTCTGCGCCCAGGGCGGCGATCATGATTGCCGCGCCAGCGCGAAGGTCAGAAGCGCGTACCGGTGCGCCTTGCAGACGGGGCACTCCCCTTACTACGGCGTGATGGCCCTCAGTACGGGCATCGGCACCCATGCGAACAAGTTCGTGAACGTGCAGAAAGCGCGACTCGAACATGTTCTCGGTCACGATGCTCGTGCCTTCGCAAGTAGCGAGATAAGCCATCATCTGAGGCTGAAGGTCTGTGGGAAATCCGGGATAGGGCAGTGTTGCGAAGTCTGTTGAAATCGGTCTACGCGATGCACCTACACGGATCCCGCCGGAAGTCGCTTCCCAAGTTGCTCCGGTTGCGCTTAATTTTTCGAGGAAGATCTCTAAGTCGGCCGGTCGCGCCCCCAGCAATTCCGCTTCTCCGCCACTGGCCACAACCGCCAAAGCAAGCGTCCCAGATTCGATGGGGTCGGATGGAACCCGATATGCCGTTGGTTCAAGAAAGTCGACACCGATGATCGTAATAGTCGAAGTTCCCGCTCCTTCGATACGGGCACCCATGCCACTCAAGAATTCCGCCAGGTCTGCGATGTCAGGTTCACGAGCGGCGTTGTCGATGACAGTTTCACCTTTTGCCAAGACAGCAGCAGTCAGCAGGTTTTCGGTCGCTCCGCGACTGGGCAGGTCAAGAACGACCCGCGTACCAACAAGCCCAGCCGTTACTCCTTCTAGATCGCCGTGGTCGAACTGAAAGCGAGCACCGAGTAGCTCCAATGATCTTTCATGGATCTCTATGGTGCGATTGCCGATGTTGCAGCCGCCCGGCATCGCAACCCGGGCATGGCCATAGCGTCCAAGAAGCGGACCAAGAACATTGATCGATGCCCGCATGCGACGCACCAATTCATAAGGGGCATGAGTGGTGATCTCGCCGCTGGTGTCGATAGAAAGTACGTCTGCCTCGAAATCGACCGTCGCCCCCAAGTGCTCCAAAACTTCGCACATGGTGAAAACGTCGGATATGCGGGGCACGTTGACAAGGACCGTCCTGCCCTTAACGAGCAGTGAGGCTGCCATGAGTTTCAATGCAGAGTTCTTCGCCCCAGATATGGCTACTGAGCCCGACAACCTATGGCCACCCTCGACCCTAAACACGTCCACCGTTCGATTGTAGGGAGTTTGGACCTTAGCCGCATGAAATGACACAAACCTCGCGAGGAGCGCTTCTAACGCGGGGGTTGGAGGCTAGGATCGCAACAGCCCGGTATTTGCCCGGCTCTGCGGGTTTTCCACTTGAATCGGCGCCGTCCCAACTGGCTTCGCCTAACAGTGCACAGCCGGGTTCAAACCGCTCCTTGCCTAAGACCTGCGCAAAAACCATCCCATCGGACCATCGCCAAACGACCAAACCCGTCGTGGCGTTGGTAATTTCAAAGTCGTAGCGCTGCGAGGACGAAAACGTGACTTCGATGTTGGAGGTTCCACGGTTACAGACCTTCATTTTCATAGCAAGAGGCGCTACCGGCGAGACGGACTCTGAAGAAGTCTCGAGCTCTACCTCGATCCCGTGCCTAGGGGCTGCCAACGGGACTGGCTTGCCTCCTGACTGGGGTGCCGTCCCCGAGGAGAGGCCTCCCGATGACTTCTCGCCTCCCGACCACTGCGCGCTTGGGGTCGCTGTGGATGAAGGTGCCAACTGAAGTTCGCCGGCGGGGGGCTGAGACTGGGACGCAAGGGGGCTGCCTATACGGGGTTGATCCACTCCGGTCGGTTGGAGAACGAACGCGACACCAAGAACCGTCATCGCGGTAGCCACTCCCATGGCACCGCGCTTGCGGTTCTGACGCCGACGCGCCCGGTCGCGAATGACGCCCATGTCGGGCGCGTCGAACCCCGGATCGAGATCCCGGAGTCGCTCGAACGGGTCGTGACTATTCATCGACGTGCAATTCCCTTCGCAATTTCTCTCGCGCCGAGTGCAGTAGGGACTTCACGGTCCCTGGCCGACAGCGCATCGCCGCTGCGACTTCATTGATGCCAAGCCCAAGGTTGTAATGCAGCGCAACAGCCGCCCTTTGACGTGGAGCCAACATGGCCAGCATCTCATCCAACTCGATATCCGATTCCTGCATGGCATCGGGGGCTGGTTCTGAAGCCAGTCGAACCATGGCAC
>JBDSRR010000166.1:0-19948 GCA_039929185.1 Actinomycetota bacterium | reverse complement strand
TTGCGATAAAGAAGAGCTGCCACATCCCGGTATCTCCGAGACGTGGGCATGCTAGCAGGTCGCTCCCACTTTCGTATACCGCCTCATAAACGTCGTGGGCGCGAGTGGTTTCGAACCACCGACCTCTGCTGTGTGAGAGCAGCGCTCTCCCGCTGAGCTACGCGCCCTAGAGCGAAGAGGCGATTATATCCAGCCCTTCTTAGCGGCATATACGGCAGCTTGAATCCTGTTCTGCAGATGCAGTTTGTCCAGGATGTTGCGTAGGTTACGTTTCAAGGTGGACTCACTGACTGCCAGGCGATCCGCTATCTGTACGTTGTCATGGCCCTCAGCGACTAGGCGCAGCAGTTGACGTTCCATCGGGGTCAACGGAACTTCATCTTGCTGGGCCCCCAGAAGTTTGCCCGCGACCAGTGGAGATATGACCACCTGGCCCCCGTGTATCGCACGAACGGCACTGACCAATTCTTCAACTTCGATCTTTTTGGGAAGATATCCACTAGCACCTAAGCGCATGGCTTCGTACACATCGTGGTCGTCTTCAGACACTGTCAACATCACAACCTTGACAACGGGGTAGAGATCTCGCACCTGCTCGGTTGCTAGGATGCCGCCGCCTGAAGGCATCCTAATGTCCATCAGGACCACATCAGGCATATGACTGCCAACCGCTTCTATCGCGCTTTTCGCATCATGGGCAATCGTGACCACTTCGATATCTGGCGCGACGGAACGCAGCAGCATCTGAAGACCCTTTGCATACGAAGGATGATCATCAACAACTATGACTCTTATCAAGTTCAAGGGGACATCTTGCACCACACGATTATCCTAGGTGACGTGACCCGAACGGGTCATTTCCTCCACCGCGACGGTCAACGTCGCCAAAAGTACTTAAGGAAAGGCATCAACGCTCGAAATACTAGTAAGGCAAGTAATATTTACTCCAACGATTCGAGAGGACACGATGTCGGCATCAGCCGGAGCTGCACAGGTCGCCCAGGGCAATTGGACCGGCTCATTGTCCGTCGACCAAGCTCACGACTTGATCTCCCTTGCCAAAAGCGGTGACCGTCAGGCATTCGCTAGCCTTTACCGAGAATATGTTCCCGTTGTGCATCGCTACGTTGCCGCTCGGATTTCGGGGGCCGCCCGGGTAGAGGACCTAGTAGCAGATACCTTTGTGAAGGCATTGCGCAATATCGAGCGCTTCGAATTCCGCGGTATCGAATTTTCTGCTTGGCTGGTCCGTATCGCACGCAACCTGATACTCGACCAGGCTCGAAGTTCTCACGCGAAACTCGAAATAACGACCGATGTCATCCCAGACCTTACTGTGGGTGCAGATTCGGGCAGCGAAGCCTTGGCGCTGTTAGATGCCGAGGTACTGCGTAGAGCCATGACTGCGCTTTTGCCAGATCATCAACGCGTGCTGCAATTTCGCTTCGTCGAGGGGCGCCCCGTCAACGAAGTCGCTCAGTTGATGGCCAAGACTGAAGGTGGCGTGCGAGTCATTCAGTATCGGGCACTGCGGGCATTGAAACGCGAGATCGAACGCAACGCTCCTGAACTCGTCCGTTAGCTAACCCGCAAAGCGAAGATCACTCCATCTCTTATTGGAACTATGGTCGCCAGATAATCTGCGTCCGCAAAGATGTCTTTGGATTGCTGACGGATGGCTTCGGTCCATGGGTCTGCGTCGTCGGAGGCAACTCGCCCAGACCAAAGTACGTTGTCGCAGATGAATAACCCACCCACACGGACTCGATCCCGCGCCTCGGCGAATGCTCGCGGGTAGTCACCCTTATCGATGTCGCAGTAAATGACATCGAACTCGCCGTCAACTTTACCCAGCGCCTCGATCGCGTCGCCAACAAGGAAGTTGCATGGCGCCCAAAGATTCGCTTTAGTTAGAAACTCCTGTGCGGCCTTCGCGTTGTCAGCCTCGCCGTCAGTCAAGATCACCTCTCCGCTGGCGCCGACCGCCCTTGAGAACCAGTAACCCGAGAAACCAAAACCTGAGCCCATCTCGAAGACCCGTTTTGCGCCAACGGCTCTGGCGAACAGTTCGAGCGATGCCCCAACTACTCTGCCCACGATCGGAAACCCACGCTCCTTTGCCAAAGCCTCCATCTCGACAAGTACGGTCTCGTCGTATCCATCATGGAGGGCACGTATATAGGAGGACAACTCCTCGTTAGGTAGATTCATTTGCGGAATACTGCCATCTTTTCGCGGATAAGGGATACTTTTCACACCACGTGCTTCGAGACTCACTCGCAGTGACAGAGAATGGTAGGTTCGCGAAATAATTATGAAAAAAACTGCGTGGAGATGTTTATGCGGCGCGCGTCCTTGGGTAAGATTGCTACAGACGATCCTACGTCTCTCCCCCCCGAGACGACTGGGCTCTGATGGAAGGCACTCGGCTTCGAGTGCCTTCCTTTTTGTCCCATTCTTAGCAATCGTTGCGTTATTGACGACCTCTTGCTCTGCACAGATTCCCGGTAAACCGGAAAACCCGGCACCATCGCTTTCACTCACACAACTAGAAAAGGGAACCGAATTGTTTCGCGATGATTTCAGCGACACCCAAACTGGGTGGCAGCCGATCGAAAACGCAGATGCAACGTTCGCATATAAAGATGGAGGCTTCCGGTTGCTCATCAAGACGCCTCGCCTGCATGGATCTGCTTTGGTTCCCCCATCAACGGCGAAAGCCCCTTACGAATCGACGCACGACCAATTCGTCTCGGTCGATACAAAGCACATGGCAGGTGCCGCAAACGAAGGTCTTTATGGGGTCGCCTGCCGAGCTACCGACAACCTCAACCATTACTACCTTTGGATCGCGAGTAATGGTTCTTTCGGTATAGACAAATATCGCGAGGGCCGTGACACTCTGGTTTTGGCCAACCCAAAGGGGGTCGAGCGCAGCGAGTCTGTGCGCAGGGGCCTTGGTGCGATGAACCGACTTAGGGCGGAATGTGTGGGGGGTATGGGCAGCGAGCCCACACGTCTTACCCTTTATGTCAATGGGCACAAGATTGCTGAAGCTACTGACGAAGACGACCTGTTGAATGAATCAAATGGAAGCGTAGGGCTCGGCATTGATGCCGGAAAACTCCCCCCCACAGATGTGACATTCGACAACTTCGTACTCGGAAAACCCTAGACATCTTGGGGACTACAATGGGCTCAACAATGAGTAAGACCTTCAGTCGCCGCGACCCAATAACCGACCCGATATCACTTGACCGACTGGGGCTATCCCACGACGAGGTCATCGCCGACTACCGGCTCGCCTTCGCGAGCCGCGTTGCCAGCTTGATCGGACGCAAGGAAGTGTTGACCGGCAAGGCCAAGTTCGGCATATTCGGAGATGGCAAGGAGATCGCGCAGCTCGCCATGGCCAAAGCATTTAGACCGGGCGATTGGCGATCGGGCTACTACCGAGACCAAACCTTCATGCTCGCCGCCCAGATGCTGACGTTCGAGGAATTCTTTGGGCAGCTATATGCCGACACCGACCTGGTCGCCGACCCAGCCTCTGGCGGACGGCAGATGGGCAGTCACTTTGCTAGCCGCTTCCTTGACGACCAAGGCCTTTTCCTTAGGCAGGTCGAGTTAAAGAACTGCGCCGCAGATATGTCGCCAACCGCCAGCCAGATGGCCAGACTCCTGGGTTTGGCTTACGCATCGAAGTTGTATCGCAACAATCCTTCCCTAAGCAGCGCGGCCGATGGCTTTTCGGTCAATGGCAACGAGATCGCTTTCGGTACGATCGGAAATGCGAGCACTAGCGAAGGCGTGTTCTTTGAAACCATCAACGCCGCAGGAGTTCTACAAGTCCCCATGCTGATCTCGGTTTGGGATGACGGTTATGGGATATCAGTGCCAAACAGTTTACAAACCGTTAAGGCGTCGATATCAAAGGCTCTTGCGGGAATGAAAACCGATGCCGATGGGGGCCTCGACATCCATGTTGTAAAAGGGTGGGACTACCTTGGCCTGATAGAAACCTACGCATCGGTCGCACACAAGATGCGAGAAGATCACGTGCCCGCCCTCATTCATGTGATCGAGATGACACAACCCTTAGGTCACTCGACCAGCGGAAGTCACGAGCGTTACAAGTCTGCCGAACGTCTCACTTTCGAAGAGGAGTTCGACCCCATCCGATTGATGCGCCAGTGGATCATCAGCGAACAGATCGCCACATCAGAGGAACTCGACCAGTGGGAGATCGAAGAAAAACAAGGGGTTGAGGCGATCCGTAAGAAGGCTTGGAACACCTACATCGACCCCATCAAAGCCGAGCGCGACGAGGTGCTCGCGCTACTGCCCAGCGGACTCGACGCGATCGCAGAGGAACTTGCCAATCCTCTCGAACTCAACCGCAGGCTGATCCAATCGAGTTTGGTACGTGCGGTCTTCGCAACTCGCGATCCTGCTCTGGCTGACTATCTAAGCAAGTACAAGCAGCGCAACAACGATCGGTTCAATTCACACCTTTACAGCCGGTCCATCGAATCGCCGCTTCAGGTTAAGTCCGACCCCGCAACCTATTCAGCGAACTCTGAAGTGGTCGATGGTCGGATTGTTCTGCAGAGATGCTTCGATCATCAGTTCGAACACGACCCCCGATCGTTCGTCATCGGAGAAGATGTCGGCAAACTCGGCGACGTTAACCTCGTTTTCGAGGGACTGAATGAGAAATATGGTGATCTTCGGGTCACTGATACGGGGATACGCGAAGCAACCATCTTGGGACAGGGTATCGGTGCTGCCATGCGGGGACTGCGGCCGATCGTTGATATCCAATACTTGGACTATCTGTTGTACGCGCTGCAGATCTGTTCAGACGACTTGGCAAACTTGCACTACCGCACGGCCGGGGGCCAGAAGGCACCGGTAATCATCCGTACCAAAGGGCATCGCCTGCAAGGGATCTGGCATACCGGTTCACCCATGGGCGTCGTCCTGCACGCTTGCCGAGGGGTTTATCTCGCAGTGCCTCGAAACATGACGCAGGCGGCCGGGATGTACAACACTTTGCTGCGATCAGACAACCCTGCAATCTTGATCGAAGTCCTAAATGGTTACCGGATAAAAGAGACAGTGCCTGACAATGTTGGCACCTTCACGGTCGCGCTGGGCGTTCCAGAACTGTTACGTAAGGGGGCCGACCTAACGATCGTGACTTACGGTGCTTGTTGCCGCATCGCCCTCGATGCCGCGGGCGACCTCGAGGCAATGGGGATCGATGTCGAAGTCATCGACGTGCAAACCCTCAATCCTTTCGACATCGGACACACACTCGTCGAATCTGTGAAGAAGACCAACGCTGTCGTCTTCCTAGACGAGGACGTCCCGGGAGGCGCTTCAGCCTTCATGATGCAGCAGGTTCTTGAGGTGCAAGCAGGATGGCAATTCCTAGACACGGGGCCGCGAACGCTGTCTGCTAAAGAGAATCGGTCTGCATACGCATCCGACGGCGAATACTTTACAAAGCCCAACCGCGAAGATGTAGTGGAAGCGGTTTATGCGATCTTGAGTGAACGCCGACCGAAGGACTTTCCGAAGTTTTAACGGTCACCTTCTCTCGATATTTAGAACCAGACCCCCCACTGCATTACCTGCGCCACCTACTTGAAACAAGTACGTCACGCCGGGAGCAGCAGTGAAGTTCACTTCCGTCCTGCCGCAGGTGATTGGCGTAAAACCACCAGTCGCCGACTGCTGCCAAACGGCGACTGCAGTATTGAAAGAACTGCCAGTTGTGTCAGCATGCACGTTTTCCACCGACGCACTCCGGCGTTTGTACCAAAGCGTATTCACAATGCTGAAGCAACTCCTGGACTCGTTAGGCTCCAGGGTTGCGCCGATGTTGGTGTGAACAAAGCGGTTGGTAGGAAGGGAAGCATCGTAAGCCTCGCCGATGTAGTCGTTCAAAGGGGCTCGATCAAGCGAGAATCTGAGCGATCCACCAACCCCCAGTGCGGCTACGGAGATGTAATAAGTGTGGCCAGAGACAAGTGTTAATGTCACACTGGACTGTTTGATGGCCCCAAGGTTAGCAATGTCATTGTTGCACCCCACTTTGTTAGTGCCTACCGGCGACCCGTCATAGATCGAAATCGTGGTGTCGTAATTGCTACCCAGGGTGTGTGCAACAACCGCAACGTTGTGGTTATTTGTGCGAACGTAACTGTCGTCGCCAGCCGCAAAGGTGCCGATCGGGTTTTCATTCAAGACCAACTTGTACCAGACGCTCTTTGATGTGGTCGGGTAACACGAATACTCACCCACCTGCATCGTTGCGGTAGTTGTATCGCGCTGACTGAGAAACGGCAAACCTGGAACCAACGTGGCGGAAGCAAGATTGTCGTTCGAAGGCGCCGCGCTTGCGAGATCGATCGACCCAGACAACACGAACGTGGCAACGATCGAAACCATGATCACGCGCAGTCTCTTGCTCATAAAGAGATTATTCGCCGCTTTGCGGCAGATTCCTACCCCTACCTAGTGGATTACGACGAAAAACGTACTAGATAACTGCCAGAGCGATCGCCGAGTAATGGCACATGACCGCTAGGATCACGAATGCATGGAACACCTCGTGATACCCGAATACCTCTGGCTTGGGATTAGGGGACCTTCGTGCGTATGCGATGGCCCCGACCGTATATAGAACCCCGCCCACTATGAGAAGGATCCCGGCCGTGACACCTATATACGTGAGAGCGGGCGGGAGCAAAGAAACACCAGCCCATCCCAGAACCAAGTAGGGGATGACAGCTACCGGTTTGGGTACCTTGAGGGGGAGGAATTGGACAGCGACTCCCGCAAGTGCCAACCCCCAGACGATCCAAAAGGCAACCCAAACCCAGGTTATCTCGCGAAGAACGAAAGCTATGGGCGTAAACGTTCCGGCGATCAGGAACAGTATCGACGAGTGGTCGAGCCGCCTCATCCAACGTCTTATCTTGGGTTTCCACTGGGGGCGGTGATAGAGAGCACTCACCCCGAAGAGATTCGTCACCGTGAATGAATACATGGCGGTCCCCAATCGATTGCCCGAATGTGACGCAAACACAAGAACTGGGCCGGTCACCAGCGACACGAAGAAGGCAACCTCGTGCAGCAATCCCCTCATCTTTGGTTTGACCGAAGCCACCGCGTCACGTGCTTTCACTGCGTAAATGGTACAACCAACTCATGAAACCCGAATTCGCACCTTGGACCGACCCAGTGCGTTCAAAAAAGTATTTCGAAACCACGGCCGACAGACCAGCCCATGGCATCTTCGACATCCTTGAACCGCACCTGCCCCCAATGGGACGGGCCCTTGACCTTGGTTGCGGGGCCGGAAGGGGGACTTTGCGCCTGTTGTCTCTGGGGTTTGATGTAACAGCGGTCGATATGTCCGACCAGGGCCTTGAGTTCCTAAGACAACGTCTGCCCAAAGACGCCGCCGCGACTCTGATCTGCTCTTCCTTTCAGGATCTGAAACTGGAGGGACGCTACGACGTAGTGGTGGCCGTTTGCTCTTTGTTTTTCCTGCCCCCGCCACAGTTCGCGACCTTTTGGCCGACCGTTGTCGAAGCGATAGTTCCAGGCGGCCTCTTCGCGGGACTATTCCTCGGGGTTAACGACTCGTGGAAAGATCGAACTTTCACGCTTCACGATCGACACGAAGTCGAGTCCCTGCTAAGCGACTTCGAAATCGTTCACCTAGTCGAAGATGAAAATGACGGTGAAACCGCGATCGGAGAACCTAAACACTGGCACACGTTTAGCGTGGTCGCAAAGAAACTAGGACACTTGGTCCTAGCCCGCCCAAACTAACGAAAACCCGCCCATTTCCTGGCTCGCCGTTTCGGTTCGTATCCCCTGAATGCAACCGCTAACGCGTTCGAAGAGCCGCCGATCCAACTGTAGAAGACCCCAATCAGTATCAGGCTAAACGCGACAGCCAGGGTTGGTCCAGTAGGAAGCCTTCCTGCTGTGAGGGGAAGCTTTCCTCCTGTGCGGGGAAGCTTTCCCGAACGTGCTGCTTTTTTGGAGTTCGCAGGTGACGCCGACGAAGTCCCGCACGCGGTTGCGTCGACGGTGTTGCTATCCAGTGTGACCGACCCGTTTCGAGCAAGCGCCCTACCGAACAGAGTCGCATTTGTGTTCAAAGTGATGGATGTCAGTGCCAGGATGGTGCCACGCAAGGTTGAACTTGTCCCTAGAGTCGCAGAACTTCCAACTTGCCAATAAATGTTGCAAGCGCTTGCACCGTTGATGAGATTCACGTTGCTGCTAGAGCCGGTGATCAGTGTTGTTGCCATCTTGAAGACCCATACCGCATTAGTATCGTTCTGCCCGTCGAGCGTTAGAGTCCCCGTGATCCCAAAGGTTCCGGCTGACGAGTCGTAGTAACCGTGATTGAGAGTTTGGCCACCGAGTTCCGTTGCGATTGTCGTTACCGGGGTTCTCCCGGCGGCGTCGTTGTACGCAGTAACTAAAGCGTCCTTCGCCGAAGCGGTGTACGAGGGGTTTATGGCTCCGTTTTGAACGGTCCCTGGCGGGAACCCGGTCACGGCAGGATTCGGACTTGAACCGAGATCACCTTTGATCACGCTTGGGCCTGTGTTTGTTACCCCTTGGCCGGACAGAACCGCGAAACTTCCTGCATTCCCTGTTCCAACTGTCGGAATATGACTCGCATATGCAACGCCCGCCGCCAAAACGACGAACGACAACGCAAGAACCGCAATCTTCTTTTCGGATTTCATTGGTTACCTCCTGAGAGTTAGAAAATACTAAGACGTTCGAGTACGTGATTCAGGGATTTACTCCCAAACGCCTGGACAGGGTGATTGAAACGGGGCGACCTCGTTAGCCTAAAGTGCCTACCCCGCCTCGGCGTTGGTACCGCCGGACCTGCTCTTATGTCGTGGGCGCATTTCCAACGCAAGCGACAAGACCCTCTGTTCCACCGGCTGCTCTAGAAAATCTTCATTACTTTTGGGCGCTGTAGCCCGGATAGTCGTCTTCCCGTTTCTTCAATTGAATGTCCAAGGAAGGTATCCTGTTCTGGGCCGCCGCCCTTTCAATTCCTTCGACCATTTCCTCGACCATCTTCCGAACCTCTCGCCGCACGTAGAATCGATCCAGGAGCCAGCCGACGAGGGGATACGGCACGTTGTAGGAGATCGCAATGCGGACTTCGGTCTTGCCGTGCCCGACCTTTCGGAAGCGCCCCTCCGCCCCCATGTTCATCTTGGCCGGAGAGCCGGCTGTCGCCTTCATGGCCCACAACGTATTCGTTTCGAATTCTGTTGAAGTGGCCTCCCACGTTTCTTCCTTGCCCATCATCTCTCCCACATAATGGGTCTCTTCGCCCAGGCCATCCGGGCCCGGCAACCTCGCAATCCACGCTTTCCGTACGAAAGGAATCCACTCGGGGTTGTTGTAGCACCACTCCGTGAATGCGAAGACGTCCTCGAGGGGCGTGTCCACGGTCCTCACCATTTCGATTCGGCTCATATTTTCAACCTAACCCCTAAATAGGGTGGCGAAACATGCCACGTAGCTACGGTACGATAATCCTTATCAATGTTGGGATTGATCAACGACGACGTCTTCACCACCACGTCGACCGCATTGGAGACCGCGGGTCGCGGGACTGTCAATGGATGCCTGCCATGACTCAGCCGACAGGGACGCCAAGAATTCGTTGCGCTGCCACGGTGTACACGATCGACAAATGGACCATCGTGCGATTGCCTGAAAAGGCGAGCGCCAAGCTGCCTTCACGGGGGCAGGTGGCAGTTCAAGGAACTATCAATGGCCATGAGTTCACAACGGTGTTGGAACCGGACGGCTCGAGGGGCCATTGGATGAGGGTTGAAGGGAATCTACAAAGAGAGGCTGATGTCATCGCGGGTGACACCGCGAGGCTCGAAATTGAGTCAATCAGAGACTGGCCAGAGCCCAACTTGCCAAAAGATCTTGAGACAGCTCTGGCGGCGGCCCCCCGGAAGATCCAGGACCTGTGGAAGGACATCACTCCGATGGCACGTTGGGAATGGGTTCGATGGGTCAATGCAACGAGAAACCCGGACACGCGCAAACGACGAGTCGAAGTCAGTATCTCGAAAATGACTAGCGGGAAGCGACGGCCCTGCTGTTTTGACCTTTCGTCGTGCACCGACCCATACCTGTCAAGAAACGGCAGGCTTCGTCAAGCCAGTCGTGAAGGAGAGGGATAAACAAAATAGTGAACCTACCCAATAAAGAGGAGAAATATGAATCCATCACAGCTTATCGACGACCATATAAAAACTCTTACAGATTGGCGCGGCGAGACGCTAGCGCAACTGCGCAAACTCATTCATGAGGTTGACCCCGACATCAGTGAAGAGTGGAAGTGGGGTATTCCTGTATTTTCACACAAGGGCTTGGTTTGTTCGCTAGGAGCTTTCAAAAACCATGTGAAGATGCATTTTTTCAAAGGAACATCTCTTGAAGATAAACACAAGCTGTTCAATGCCGGCCTAAATGCAAAGGCAATGCGGGCGATAGATTTCCACGAGAGTGACGAGGTGGATATGAAAGCACTGAGAGGCCTCATCCGTGCTGCTGTCGCCCACAATGTTTCCGGAAAGAAATAGAACGGGCGAGAACACCAAACCGCTTAGAGCTTCGAACTTCCGTAAGCGAACCTGGAAGCCAGCCGTCAACAAAAGTGTCGGAGCATCAATAAGGGTCCACGATCTGCGACACACAGTCACGCCGCGTTGTTGATTCCCCGGAACGTCCACCCACAATTATGCAAGCCGAGAACCTGCCTTTAGGCCTCTGACCTGCTCTTAAGTCGTGGGCGTACGAGGATTTGAACCTCGGACCTCTTCCGTGTCAGGGAAGCGCTCTCCCCCTGAGCTACACGCCCAACGCAACGACTGATTATATCCATGAAGCTTCTTCGAGGCGGCGCCCGGAATTGAACCGGGGTGGACGGTTTTGCAGACCGCTGCCTAGCCACTCGGCCACGCCGCCAGACTTGGAACACAATAGCGCAGGCGGACGACTGCATCTGCCAAGGTTTCATGCGACCATGACCTCGGCAATGATCAGCGACATCGAGTCTTTCCTCAAATGGTTCGAATCCGTTAATAAGCGGGCGATGCGAGACATCGGTGCGCTACCGGAGGAGGCCGAGGCTTGGCTGCCCCCCGAAGCCGACGGTGAGAAGGGATGGAGCGTTGGCGAGATAGTCAAGCACATAGCTGAATCGCGGCTGTACTTTGCAAGCGCCTACTGCGGGAACGGATGGATATTCGACGCATGGGATCAACCATTCGAAGGGCGCGAGGCCTGGTTGCCAACGCTTCAGCAATCGTTTGAGAAGTTGCGCGAACTGACGACCGGCACCCCAAAGGAGTGGCTCAAAAGACGAGTCCGACTCATCGGAGGCGAAGGTCATGTGTCCGGGTGGCGAGTCTTGATGATGATGTCTGAGCACGACGTTCACCATCGTTCTCAGATCGACACATACGCGGGGATGAATGGATGGGAAGTTCAACACATCTTCAACCGCACGGCTGAGTGGGTGCTTTCGCAACAAGCGGCCGAGCGCCAACGTTCGGTATAAGAACGTTTGCGTTATCTGCTTCGGTTGTTGGCGATTTGCATCGCAACCATCCTGTCCGGGTGCGCCAAATCTGCCGCACCGCCAACGCCCCCCTTCGTTTTCGCGGCAAAAGGTGATTGGGGAAACGGGTCGGCCGAGCAGGGCGCGGTAACAGATCGCATGTGCGAACTGCGAAAGACCAAGAGATTCGAACTTGTGGTTACGACTGGCGACAACTTCTACGCTCACGGGTCTTGGAGCCTATTGAATTACAGCCATCCTGAAGCCTGCTTGGTCGAGGTGCCGACGCACCGGTGGCTTGCATCTTGGGGAAATCACGATGCCGAGGGTACGGCTACCAAGTTTGTACTGGCGGCCGACCGTTACTACACCCACGTCCAAGGTCCGGTGCGATTCTTCATTCTCGATTCCAATGATGTAGCCAACCAAGCCCAAACCAACTGGCTCAGAAAGTCTCTGAAGCAATCCAAGGAGCGAGTGAAGATTGTAGTGTTTCATCACCCTGCTTTCACTTCGGGAAGGCATCCGCCCGTTCCCGGGATATTGAAAACATGGGTACCGATATTTGAACGACACCACGTCGACCTGGTGCTCAATGGTCACAATCACAGTTATGAGCATTTGATAGTCAATGGGATTGACTATGTCGTCTCAGGTGGAGGTGGCGCGGCCCTTTATCCGTGCGGTAAGACCAAGCCAGGACTGGTTCTGTGCAAGTCGGCCCATCATTTCTTACTGGTAGAGGTTTGGTCGAAAAACATCGTCGTCGAAGCGATCACTCCTGAGGGGACCAGGTTGGACAAGTTTGAAATCAGAACGCGAAGAAATCTTGGCCCCGCCTATTGACTTGCGCCCACCTCATAGCGGACAATCTCTCTTGCCCGAGAGGCGGAAGCGGCTTGCCGTGGAAGTTTCTCGGGCACTTTCGCGTCTTAGGGGCACGCCAAGATGAACCTACGCCACATCGGTCGCATCCTTGGACTGGACCTGAGCGCTGGACCGTCGACTGCGCCTTCACTCCTTCTTCTTGCGGGCTTCTTTTCGTCATCGGCCGGGTCGCATTCGACGCGACGGTAGTCATGGCAATCCTCGGTGGTATAGCTCTGACCATCTTTCATGTCATCGAGGAGATCATCCATCAATGGGGGCACTCCCTAGCCGCCCGCAAGACGGGATATCCAATGACTGGAGTGCGTTTGTATTTGATATTTGGAGCCAGTCAATACCCGAGAGACGAACCACCATTGCCCGCATCGGTTCATGTAAAGCGAGCGATCAGTCTAAAGAGCTACCTCGCCTGTAGGGCATCCATTCCAACAGCCATAGCCAAGATCAAACGACGGTCGAGGGTTCGCGCTGCATCTGCACTGAGATCGATGGTGTAGGTGTCCTGGAACTTGAACAACTGGCGCCGATGGATGCCCAACTCCACACCGTCCCTGGAAAACACGAAGTTAAATGGGATCGGCAGCCAATTAGAGAAGTTTTCGATATAGGGAACGAACGCGACGAGTCTACGCAGCAATGCCACAAGAAGACTTTGCTCGGAAGCTGTCGCTGTTTCGATGCCTTGCGCGTCGTACAACCGGTAAGTGGATCGCAGTAAGCTTGCCCCGAACACCTTCTGAATCTCACCGATCTTGATACCGTTCCCGGAGGTGACCTCGTACCGGGCCCTGGGATCGAACCGCTGGCGCGCCTTGATCCGCATGAGCTCGACAGATTTAGTGTCGTCGGCGTAGAAGCGGATATCTTCCTTAAACTTGAACGCTTTTTGACGAACGTAGCAAAACGCCATTCCCGGTTTTTCTCCGTCGGGTTCCGGTAAAGAGAACACGTACTCGTTGACCACGAACCGAAACTTCTGACGAAGGATGAAACGGTCGTGCTGGTTGGGGTCAACGTGCGCGTAAGAACTCATCACTGCAATTCTAATCGCTAGCCCGGGTTCAGGGAACGCCACTCACCCGGCAACTCCTTTGAGGTCGGGGAATCCTATATCGTCCGTCGGTGCAGACCCTCTATTCGTTTTCAAGTAGAGACCTTGGCTGTTGAGGTTCGCGGGTCGAAGGCGAAAACTGGCCATTCGTTTGGCGCTCCCTTTAGTTGATGCCTCCCGCGTTCCTCGAATGCGAGATTCGAACCGACAACTAGGTCCTTCACTGTTCCACTTACCAGTACTTCCTGAGGAGCAGCGAGATCCTGAATACGGACTGCTATGTGCACTGCTATGCCGCTAACGTCGTCACCTCTCAGTTCAACTTCTCCTGCGTGCAGACCACTCCGTATTTGGATTCCAGCCGTGGCGAGATCGCTCGTGAGTTCCGCGGCGCAGCGCACGGCACGAGCTGCTCCGTCGAAAGTGGCAAGTACCCCGTCACCGGTGCTTTTGACGAGTCGTCCGGAGAATCGAGCCACCGATCGTCGAGCTAACTCATCGTGCCTGTCCAGTAGTTCGCTCCAAGCCGCGTCGCCGAGTTCGACGGCCTTGGCAGTTGACCCAACGATGTCTGTGAACAACACCGTTGCCAAAACCCGGTGCACCTCGACGGGGCCTTGCCGTCCGAGGACATGTTGCTGAATCGCCGACAAGTATCGTTCGGGTTCATTTAGCCAGGTTGACGCGTTGCGTCCGGTGAGAATAAGAGTTGACGCATCTGGAATTTGCTTGGCAAGGAATTCTGTGCCCTCCGGCGGCAGTAGTGGATATTCGCTCAGTCCAACCACGAGTGTAGGTGCCTGGATCAAGGGCAGGGCGCTGAGAGCGTCGATGTCTCGCAATATCCGCATCATCTGACCCACGCGTCTCGGCGTCATGGTCGCTCGCTGAAGCTTCGCATACCACTTCACGGAATCGCGATCGTTCGATTGGTCCGGGACGAACATCTCCGCTAGAACTCCATCGTCCTTGCCCCAATGTTCTTCCATCGTCTTCGCCATCACCTCGAACGTATCCTGTGTCAGGCCGAATGGATACTCATCTGACCGCATCAACCTCGGACCAGTATTCGTGAGGATCAAGGACGTAACCCGCTCAGGATAGGTCGCTGCAAAAAGCATCGCGGAAGGTCCAGCGTCGTTAGATGCAAGCAGCGCAGTCTGCTTGATGTCTTCAGCATCTAGCACCGCACCGATGTCGGTGACCCAGTCCTCCCATGAAGGAGACCCGGAGTCAGGCAACGGATCCGAGGCTCCGACTCCGCGTCGATCAAAGACTATGACGCTGCTGAACGAAGCCAAGCGATGCATGAACTTAGCGTATTGAGGTTCCTCCCATCTAAGGTCGAGATGGCTCAGAAAACCAAATATGAACATCAGGCTGGGGCCCTCTCCGAAGATCTGATATGCGATCTGGGAATCCCCAACTTGGGCATAACGCATCTGAGGAATGTCCATGGCGCAAATCTAACCGTTCGAGCAGCCCCAGGTCCCTAGGCTGAACCTCTCCCCACCTCCATCGAGGGGGCGACGGGGCTTAGCTAGGGTGGATGTTCTGGTTCAGTCGGAACAGATTGGCCGGGTCATATTTGCTTTTCAGGTCTGCGAGTTTGGCGTACTTGGCTCCAAAGGACTCGCGCACCCGGCCCTCGCCTTCGTCACCGATGAAGTTGAGATAAACGCCGCTCAAATGAGGTTGCATCTCGGCGAAAAACTCCCGTGACCATTTGATCTGCGCATCGTTTTCGGCCGGGTCCTCCCAGATGTTGTCGATCGAAAAGTTGAACGCCGCGTCTCGATTGCTGTAGGCGGTGTCGTCGTCGCCAACACGAGCGATAGCGCCTCTTAGACCCAGCACATTTAACTGGCAAAGCTTAGAAGGTGCAGTTGGCGCCAGCCTGGCTATCGTATCGATCGCTTCATCCGTCAGCTCGCTAAGGAATCCAGACTTCCAGTAGTTCTGATTCCCAAAGGGCGAGTCTTCGTCTTGCATCTGCTGGGCCATGACGTAGGGCACCGCCATGCCAAAAGAGATTAGGGGATCTGGGACCTGACTAAGGGCCTTTATTGGGGCGTCGGCGTCGGCCTCGGAGCCGACGTAGACGCCGAAGATCGCGAACACTTTCTGTCCATGTAGTTCCTCGGGGAACATCGGGTTGATGGGCACCGTGAAGAACAACACAGCGCTAATCATCTCCTCCGGCAGGGTCGGTGCGGCGTCACGGTAAAGACGCAGAACCTCGGCACCTCTATCTGCGGGATACATCGATATCGCGAGAAAGATGTCGGTCACCGGATGCAGCTTGTATTCGAATTGAGTGACGATCCCGAAGTTACCTCCGCCGCCTCGGAGTCCCCATAACAAGTCCGGGTTTTCGGACTCGTCCGCTCTCACGACATCCCCGTTAGCAGTCACAACCTCGGCGGCCATCAGATTGTCGCAACTGAGTCCGTGCTTTCGCGACAGGATTCCGGTGCCTCCGTTGAGCGTGAGGCCGGCGATCCCGGTCGTCGAAACAAATCCCCCCGTAGTCGCTAACCCATGTTCCTGGGTGGCTGCGTCGAATTCTGCCCACTTGACACCAGCTTGAGCCTTGGCGGTGCGAGCCTCGGGGTCAACGTCGATCTTCTTCATAGCTGAAAGATCTATGAGGATGCCCCCATCTACGGCGGAGAACCCGGCGATGCTATGGCCCCCTGCCTTGACCGCCACGAAAAGTCCGCTTTCCCGAGCGAAGTTGACTGCCGCCACTACGTCTTCAGTGCCGGTACAACGCAGGATGGCGGCGGGCTTGCGATCCTGAAACATGGCGTTGTAGACGATGCGGCCTTCGTCATAGTCATGGTCGCCAGGACGCAGGACTTCGCCGGCGAACTCGACCTTCAGTTTCTCTACGGATATGTCATCAACGACACCTGAGCTGAGCGTGGCTTCGGTCATGTCTGTCCCCTTCTGCGGTCGGAACGGAAATATACTCCCTAACTTTCAGGAGGACCAAGTGAAGCGTTCCGTAGGGATGTTGTTTCGCTGGCAGAAGTCGTCCAACTTCGTATACGCGGACGGGTCCCCTTCGAATTTTCGTCGAATAAGGTCGATTAATAGAATGTCCAAGTTGTCGTTGACAGCCTTGTCGGTGACCTCCGCTAAAAAAGCGTTAACGAGTGCCTCTTTGTGCTCAGCTGCGATTATCAGGTTGTACTCGTACTCGCTAGAGTGGAACCACTTCTCAACCGCCTTGCCCATGTCCGAGCCCGAGACCTGGAGCGGACCGTTGGCATCGGTGCTGGCGGTGAGAGATACATTGATCCCACCGACATCGCCTTTGAAAAGAGTGACAAATGTCATTGAGGTAATCCGATCAGCGCCTACGGCGACTTTGCATCCGAGCGTTGTACTTGAGATTCTTCATTTCTGCCTCACCGAAGGAGCTGTCGTGCATAGCCATCAGCGAGCCGTCTATGACCTCAGCCTGCTCCAGCAGTTGAGCGCTTTGTTCCGAATCCGGAGCTAGCCTGCGCAGGTCATCTGCGGCATCCTTTAGAAGCTTCTGCGCGCCTTCAGTGTCGCCTTCGGCGAAGCGCCGACGAGCATCCTCCTGGGCCTTGGCTGCTTTGAGAACGAGGACTTCCTCGATGACGTCGTTGTTGGGGTCGGCCGCTGCAGCTTCATCGGCATTGACGGCATTGACGTGCATAGGCAACGTGACCGTATGGTCCTCGATCGAGTCACCAACAGAAACGTATCGCACGATTGCGTCGGCGACTTTCGCTAGGCCAAGGCGCGCAAGTCTTGGTATTTCCAGTTCGAAGACCACCCTGCGCCGATCTTCGCCGTAAGCATCACCAAGTTGGATCTGCACTCCCCCAGGAACCGAGACGACTGGGTACTCGTTCAGGATCGACAGCAGTTGCACGTCGGTGCCGGGACGGATCTCAACACTCACGTTCTGAGCAACGATGCTACTCAACCCGTCGAACTCCTCTGCGAAGATGGCCGGGGCTTGATCGGGGGTCTGGGCGAAGTAGGAGTTGCCGCCACCTGAGTCGGCCATGGCCGTAAGAAGGTCCTCGTCGAAGCCGAATCCCAACCCGATGGTTGTGGTTGCTCGGCCCTCGGCAAGCGATGCCCTGGCCATTCCTGCAAGGGCGCTAGGGTCAACGATTCCAGCGTTCGCTTGTCCATCGGTTAGAAGGATGAGTTTGCGTGGCCCGGATGTGGCGCGTTTTAGTTCCTCCATTCCCTTCAACCACCCACCGGACAGGTTGGTCGAACCGCCGGAATGAATCCTGGCGATCGCTGCTAGAAGTGAGGGTTTGTTCACCGGGATGAGCGGGCAAAGGAGGCGAACCTGATCGTCAAAGTCGATAAGGCAAAGGTGGTCCTTCGGGCCCAGGCGCTCCACCAAGAAGGCGGCGCAGCGCTTCGTCACCTCTAACTTTTCCCCCGCCATGGAGCCCGAGCGATCAATGACCAGCGCGATATTGAGCGGGGGCCTTTCCTCCATTTGAGGGGCAGCAGGCGCGGTTAGCTCCAGCATGGCGTGGACCTTGTTATCGGTCTCGAGGGCGAGCAACGAATGGTCTAGGCGGATCTCAGCCTTCACGGGAAAGCTCCTTTCGATTGGTGTGAACCCAGCATGAATCGGGGGTATGACAACTACATGGGTGTAATTCCTTCAGGAAGGTCCGCCTGAGCCCTCGGCTCCGCGTTAATTCGTCAGTTTGATCTTTGTATGTGCCGCGATGGCTCAACGAAGAGGATTATCCGCAGTAAGAAGCTCCGCCTTGAGATTCTCAGCAAGAGCCGCGCAGGCTGCATCGTAGGCAGAGAAATTCGACCGCAATTCCAGAATTTTCTGGAGCAAAGACTGATGACCATGTCGCGTCAGCGGCAAATCCAAGTAATCCTCGAGCGCCTCTTGTGCACGAGCTGAGAGAAAGAGTTTTTCGGCGATGCCGCGGCGAAGGGCAGCGGCAACCTCGACATCGCAAAGTGCCGGGACGTGCAGGTCTGCGTCCAGATCCCGCAATACAACCTTGACATGTTCAGAAGCCTGCGTTCCGAGCAGATATTCGACGAGGCTAGATGCGTCAGCAACTACCAGTCTCAGGAGCCCTCCGAGCAGACCGTTCGTCGCCAATGAGATCTGCCGCCCGGCGGCCGAGCTTTACCGGCTTTCTACGTTCAACACGATCGAACACCTCTTGCGCAGGTGGTCGGGAACCTTCCTCACGGGAGCCCAATATCTCCCAGACATCGGTTTAGTTATGCAGGCTTGTCTCTCTTGCGAAGGGCTGCTCCTTAAGCCCGACGTGGCCCCACCAATCTTCGATGACCCGTCCATTTGATGCCTTGCCGCTCTGCTTGCCTTCCACCGTGAAGCGAACCTTGCTGACGGTAGAGAACTCGGTGAGCGTCCAGACTACTGATTGGATCCCGAGCGCCTCTGCCTCTGCTCCGACCGACGCTTCCAAAACATCGGCACTCCAGTCCACTGTCGCCACGCGGCTGGAAATGGTGATCGACAGGACCTGAGACGACTTGGGAAACGGTGTGGAGTTCTGGTTGTTGTGAGGCGAGCCGTGAATAAGCTCCTCCAGAGCGGCCGTCGCTATCCGCGGTGTTGAATCAACCCGGTGTACTTCTTTCGCAAGGTAGAGCTGCCCTGATCTTTCGGCAAGGTAGTAAAGCGTCACCTGCTTACCGTCCCCTGAAGTGCCCGGAGCGATGTTGACGGCAAGGAAGTGGATCCTCACGATGGAGATGCTGAAGGGCGGCCCTTCGGCCCCCTGGTCCGGCCTAAGCATGACTACACCGGAGGGACTTGCAGCTTTGGAAAAGGGTTGACTACCAGTGAAGGGCGCCACCTCGGTGGAGCCGCCGTTGACGAACCCTTTCCCCAGTGAACGTCCCCGATCATCCTTCACCTCGACGACGATGGTCGATTCATAACCAACACCTCGACCCGACAACTTAACCGGAGACGAGATGGCCTGGCCGTCCGAGGGCTCTGCTATATGCATCTGTGGACTTGCAAGGTTCGAAACGAACCAAGCGGGATGCTCCGTGCCTTTAAGTCCGATCATGTGTAGCGTGTCTGTGTCGCCGCTCGGCACCTTGCCTGACTCAGTCACCCTGAAGCGACGAAACGACACGGTCGCCGTCCAACCCGCCTCTTCCGATCCCTCGATCTTGGGCTCCTGCAGTTCCAATCCGCTGTCGAAGGAGTTCCCGTCGAGCTGTATCTTGTTTCCCCACCCGGTGAACTCGTCCATGAACCGCATGGCCACCTCCTTCGGGTCGGTGCGCCATGCTTCGAGCCCCCCATCGGCCGTCTTCTGCATCCCCCTTGCAGCCGCATA
>JBDSRR010000165.1:0-1809 GCA_039929185.1 Actinomycetota bacterium | reverse complement strand
GCATCAGCAGTGACGGTACGCGGCACCGAATCTGTTTCGGAGATAGCGGTAACTCTCGCGAAGGGCACGGCTTCAGCGCTAAGCCCACGAACCGTCCCACGAACCACGCCTACCTGCAGGGCTGGCGAGAACAAGATCGACTTGCCCGTTTGAACGATGGCTTCGGCATTTGAGTACTGGAACGCATCATCGCCCTTGTGATTCTCGAGCCCGATCGTTGCGCTTGTACCTTTGGGTCTGGTGGCATTGTCAACCTGTTTGTACTGAAACTCGATGTCGCCATTTCGATGCAAAGTCATGGTGAAGGTGATGCGATCGAAGAATCCTGGGGCGAAAGTCATCCTGCGCCACTCGACGACGAAACTGTCGGCAGTGGTGGTTGTAAGGATCGAAGACCGTGAATCCATCGTCAAGTCATCCCAGAAGGGATACGCAGCGGCATTGGGCGAAACAGCGTTCGGAAGCCCAGTGTTACCAAATTCAGACGAACCTGAGTCGAACCTCGCGAATCCGTTCGTTGAGATGAAAACCGAGTTTCGAGCTATGCCGTAGAACGGGAAGGTGAAAGGTATCGCTACCTCGCCAAACTCGTCATCGCCGCGTAGATTGAGTGGCGACGTGCCAGCTATATAGTCGATGGGCTTTTCAACGCAGTAGTAACCGAACGTGTCTCGACGCAGGGCCCGAACTATCTGCAGCGTATTAGGCAGATCATTGGTCATCAGCGAACCATTGATGATGATCGATTGACGTTTCAGATCGCTGCAACGGTCGCCGTCAGTTACCAGTTCGTAATCGGTCGTTGAGTCGCCTAGGGCTGGGTCTGGTATCGACGGGTCGGGCACTGCGCTAAACGTGAAATGCCCAACGGAGTTCGTGGTGGCGGTCAAGGGCGTTCCTTCGAGTCGAACCGTAACACCAGCTGCAGCATCGCCAGACGCATAACGAAGGACGTCGCCATCGAGTGGGCGGTTAGGTGCCCGCTGCATCTGAAAATTGCGAACGACTGTATCTTTCGAACCGATCGTCACGCCGGTGATCCGTTGACGGATCCATCCGATGACGTTGCCTCCGACCACGGTGACGGGCCCCCTTACCTCGACCGTGTAAACACCATCGAGTTTGCGAAGGATGTAATTCCCGTTGGCATCGCTATAGGTGATGCGCGCAAGCCCCGAAGCAGGAAAAGCACTTATCTTGGCGTTAGCTAGTCCTCTTTCAGTAAGCCCATCCATGTAGGTGACTCGCCCCTGCAAGATGCCATCTTTGCGAACCCGCTGAACCGCAGCGAACACATCGAGGCGACGACATGTCAAGGTGCAGCCCGTGACTGTCGTAGTGGCGCTAGCGTTTAGATGACCATCGAGTTTGTAATCGTTCGTAGTGATACTTCCCGCACCTCCGGCTGCTTCGAGCATCAGAGCAGAAGCACCTGAAACATGCGCCGCGGCCATGGAAGTTCCAGACTTCGATACATACAGAGCGCTTGGTCCAGCCCCTTGTGGCACTGATGAATAGATGTCGACTCCTGGGGCCAAGATGTTTGGCCTCACCTGGTCCTTGGACTGCAATGGACACGAGTCGGTGGTCTTTACCTCCGGCGAGAAAGCGGCCTTGACATCATTCGAGTCGGTTGCGCCCGTTGAATAAGAGGCGGACTGTTCCAACTCCGGTATCGATGCTATGCCCATGTCGCCTGGGGAATGGCCGGTGTTATCGCCAACCGAAAAGACCGGCATGATGTTCGCCAATCGCCAGTTGCGAATCATCAACTGGTACCAAGGACGACACAAGCCATCGCCATTTCCA
>JBDSRR010000164.1:0-5456 GCA_039929185.1 Actinomycetota bacterium | reverse complement strand
AGCCAGACAAGTTTGCGGGTGGCGGGTAAGCGCGAAGGTCCAATCCATTTGCCCTAATCGAAGACTCTCGACGCTGTCGATCACTTCGAAATTGAAGTGCCCCTCAAACCCATCGGGCCGAAGGCTTAGTAGGTACGGCTCGCTTCCCTTCGGCGCGAATACGGGAAGGGCTTTGGGCCCCCTGCTCGCCAGGTCATATGCAAGCGCGTAATGAAAGGCATAAAAATCGAGGACATGGTCAAGATGCATATGGCTTAGCACCACCGCGGATACGTCATGGAATTCGATGTGACGCTGCAGATTCTGAAAGGTCCCCGGACCGGCATCGAGCCACACTTTAGTGTCGCCAGCGATAACCAGAAATCCACTCGCTGCGGCATCCGCAGTCGGATAGGTTCCGCTCGCTCCTAAGACGATCACTTCCATGCGTGCCTCTCCACATCCTGTATCCCTGGTAAGAATCGGGAGGCAACGCTGCGGAACTGGTCGGGATCACCCGACACTATGAACCGGCGCTTACCAACCGTGTGTACTCTTCGCAGGATATCGCGCTCAACCAGTTCCGCATAAACTTCCTTGGCCACCTCGTCGGCCGACGACACGAGTTCTACGTCACCACGGGTCACCGAGTGAAGGACTCCCTTGAGCAATGGGTAATGAGTGCATCCCAGGATCATCGTATCCACGCCGGCCGCGAGTAAGGGGGCGAGATAGTCGACCGCCAAACCAAAAAGCTCCTCAGAGAAATAGTCACCTGCTTCAACGTGTTCTACAAAGGCGCTACAAACCTGTGAGTAGATCTCGACGTTGCGGCGAGTTGCCTGCAAAGAACGTTCGTATTGACCAGTGGCGATCGTGGCCTCCGTTGCCAGCACGCCGATCTTACGATTGTGAGTTGCCCTTACCGCTGCCCTCACCGCCGGTTCGATGACGCCGATGACTGGCAGGTCGTAACGCAGGATGGCTTCGTCGTAGGCAGCCGAGGTCATCGCATTGCACGCGACGACAAGCATCTTCACGTCATGGTCGACCATCACGTCCATAACCTCCAGCGCGAATTCGCGAACCTGTTCAACGGGGCGCGGACCGTAGGGCGACCGTGCAGTGTCACCGAAGTAAATGAAGTTCTCCTGGGGCAGGAGTTCTTCGACGCTTCGCATGACCGTCAGACCCCCAACCCCCGAATCGAAAATCGCGATAGGTCTATCTGCGTTCACCACGGCATGTACTCAACGCCTTTGGCTGCTTCATCCACCTGCCTGGTCCATATCTCCGTCGAAATATATTTCCACCCACCATCTGCGAATAAGCAGACGATGTCGCCGTGGTCAATACGTTCGGCTAACCGACGAGCAACATGAACCGTTGCCCCTGCTGATATCCCTGCGAAGATGCCTTCCTGCGCTGCCAAGTCCCGTGTCCAAATTACCGAGTCTTTCGCAGTCACTTTTATCTTGGAATGAAGAAGGGTTTCATCGAACACAGGTGGAATAAATCCGTCATCCAATGATCTCAGCCCATAAACCAAATCGCCTTGCTCGGGTTCAGCGGCGATCATCTTGACCTCTGGTTTTTGCTCCCTAAAGAAACGTCCCACTCCAGTCAGAGTTCCCCCAGTTCCCAGTCCCGCAACGAAGTGGGTCACTTCAGGAAGGTCTCGCAAGATCTCTGGGCCGGTGGTTTCGTAATGGGCGCGAGGGTTGGCCTCGTTTCCGTATTGATAGAGCATCAGGTACTTCGGATCAAGAGCCATCTTCTTGGCCACCTCGATCGCTCCGTTCGATCCTTGTTCTCCCGGCGAAAATACGACTTCACCACCGAAAGCTTCGATCAAAAGTGCGCGTTCAGGCGATGCCGAATCAGGCATGACGCAAACGATACGGTACCCCTTGCGGCGGGCAAGGAAAGCAAGGGATATGCCCGTATTGCCCGAGGTCGGTTCCAGCAGGATGCGTTTGTCAGTCAGGTCACCAGAAGCCTCGGCAGAGGCGATCATGAAGTGGGCTATGCGATCTTTGAGGGAGCCGGTTGGGTTCTGTCCTTCGAGTTTTGCCCAGATCCGTACGTTGGGGTTAGGGGAAAGCCGGTTGATGCCGACCAATGGGGTTTCACCGATGATTCCCGTAACGTCGTCGAAGCGCACTGCGGCGATTAGCCCCCTGCGACGGCGGGCAAGATGGCTACCACGTCGCCATCAACGACTTGGGTTTCGAGCCCATCGAGATACCGAGCATCCTCGTCGTTCACGTAAACATTGACGAAACGATGAAGGGCACCCTCTTCTTCGAATATCTGCGTCCCGAATGCTGGGTGCTCGGCAGCAACGGCTTCGAGGAGTTCGCGCAACGACCCTTCAGGGACTTCAAGCTGCTTCACACCACCAACGTGGGAACGCAGCAACGCAGGGATCTTCAGCTCAACAGACACAAGCGTCAAGATACCACCAGCTCTACAGATTCGATCTCGCCTGCATCATCTCGCCAGTCCTTCTTGTTGATCAAGAAACCCCTTGCATCAGGACCCAGACCTGCCAACGAGATAATGAGATAGACCACACCCGGATAGTGAGCTTCACGTACGTCGGTTGGCGAGGGAAACGCGTGGCTGGCTACGTGCGAATGAAAGATGGCAACTAGATCGAGTTCGTTGGTGTCGATGTCATTCATTGCGGCAAGTAATCCTTTGTCATCGGGCCGGTAATACACAGGAGAAGCCGCCGCATTGTTGAGCAGATAGATCTTCGAAGCCACCGCATCTCCGCCCCCCGCCCCACCAACCAAACCGCATGCCTCATTTGGCATTCCCTCCTGGCAATGCTTGATCATCTGGTCATAAACATCCTGCGGGATGGACAGTTTCATGGACTCACTCTGATGGTCGCCGAGCCTGCCTCGGTTATTTGACCTATGACGGTCGCGGAGACTAAGTCGCCGACGCGTCCAGGATCGATAGCTATCAACAAACCTCCCGAAGTTTGAGCATCGAACAACACGGTTCGGATGACTTTCGAAATCGAATCATGGAACGAAACGAAATCTTTGAAGAATTCTTCGTTACGCCTGCTTCCACCAGGAACGATCCCGCGCTCCGCTAGTGAAACGACCTCGTCGAGAACAGGAACAGCGCTTGCCGAAACCTCAGCCGACACTCCGCTTAAGCGAAGCATGTTGTGCAAGTGTCCCATCAGACCAAAACCCGTGACGTCGGTTGCCGCTGCCGCACGGGCCTCGACCATCGCAGCGGCGGCATCGCGATTAAGAGCGACCATGGTTGCGGTGGCTGCTTTGATAAGTTGCGGCGAAGCCTGCTGTTGCTTGATAGCGCTGGACGCTATCCCTGTGCCGAGCGGCTTGGTAAGGACGAGGGACATCCCGGGCAGAGCGCCCGACGAACGCACGATCTTGTCGGGATGAACTGTGCCGGTAACCGCCATGCCGTATTTCGGCTCTTGGTCGTCGATGGTGTGCCCTCCGATGATCGAAACTCCGGCCTCTTCTGCCTTGTCAGCACCGCCCTCCAGAAGTCTGCCCAGCATCGCGTGATCAAGTTCGCGCGGCCAGCCAACCAAGTTCAATCCCAAGAGCGGCTTGCCGCCCATCGCGTACACATCGCTTACCGCGTTGGCAACAGCGATCGCTCCCCAATCGTATGGATCGTCGACGACTGGAGTAAAGAAATCGACGGTTTGAACCAACGCGACCTCGTCATCGATCCGGTAAACGCCGGCATCATCGGGCGCGTCAAGGCCAAGGATGAGGTTGGGATCAACCTTCCTCGGTTTCGAAGACAGATAGCGCAGGACCTGCGCCAGGTCACCAGGACCTAGCTTGCAGGCTCAGCCGCTGCCGTGTGAGTATTTCGTCAAACGTTCCATGACCAGCACTCTAGTACGCTCGCGCTCATGGACGACGACGAGAAACGCAAAACCAAACGCTCCGAAAGCGCCGTCCCGCAAAGTGTCGTAGCAAGGGCAGGTAGCTTGGCCGCAGCATCGCTCAAGGGTTCGCTGCGCCTTGCGATGTTGGGAAAGAAATCACATGCAAAAACCGCCCAGGATCTTGTCGCCACGTTAGGTCGTCTCAAGGGAGCTTCCATGAAAGTGGGCCAGCTCGCCTCTTTCATAGACGCGGGAGTGCTTCCCCCCGAAACCCGTGAACTTTACCAGCAGACCCTAGCCAGTCTTCGCGATGCGGCACCACCCATGGACCCCAAACTGGTCAGGGGTGTTTTCATTCGCGAGTTCGATGCTGAGCCTTTGGAATTGTTCGCTGCCTTCGATGAAACTCCGATCGCCGCAGCAAGTCTGGGCCAGGTTCATCTAGCGACTACGCACGACGGACGCGAAGTCGCCGTGAAGGTTCAGTACCCTGGCATCGAATCAGCCATCAGAAGTGACCTCACCCTAACCTCTGCGATGAAACCGCTGCTTCCCCTTTTGGCACCGGGTCTCGACGCAGACGATGCCATGGCCGAGATCAAGGAACGAGTCTTGGAAGAGTGTGACTACGTTTTCGAAGCCAAGAACCTTGACCTGCTAGCAAAACAATATGAGGGACATCCATTCGTTTGGATCCCCAGTTCTATTCCCGAAACATCTTCCCGGCGCATCCTGACGATGGAAAAAGCCACAGGTATTCCATTCGCGAAGATCAAGCTACTCCCCCAAGCTGACAAAGATCGGTTTGGTGAGATGCTATTTCGCTTTTATTACGGATCACTACACCGCTACGGGTTCACAAGCGCAGACCCTCATCCCGGAAACTACTTGCTGATGGAGGACGGCAGACTTGCCTGCTTCGACTTCGGCCTAGCATGCAGGTTACCGAGCCATTTACGTAAAGAATTCCATCGCGCCCATATTGCGCTTCGCGACAACGATGTCGAAGCGCTGTTCGAATTTGGCCTTGCCGTTCGTTACGTAAGCGGGCGCCAGATCGACCAGCAGAGATTCTTCGATTGGGTGGCGCTGTCGCTCGACCCTATCCGCCTCGACCGCGAATACACCTTTACGCGCGAGTTCATCGCCGAGCGAACTGCAGCCATGATGGACATGCGCAACCCGTGGTGGAACTTCATCCGCAGGTTGAGCCTTCCCAGGTGGGCGATGCTTCTTTATCGCCTGGAACTTGGTTTATTCGCAGTCCTCGCACAACTGGAAGCAACCGGCAACTGGCACCGCATGACGATGGAGTTCTACTCGGACATCGACCCCACCTATTCAGAACCGATAACAGAGTTAGGACGTGAGGAGAAGCAATGGCTAGCGACAAAGTGAAACGACCAGGTCCTGCGAGTGCCGCGTACGGGTTGACTTTCCCGGCAAGGGACGACGGTCCTGTGGCGATAGTCGGGGCGACGGTTATCCCCATGGACAGCGAACGTGTTGTCGAAAATCAAACGGTCGTCATCGAATCGGGGCGGATCAGGTCGATGGGTCCGACCCCGCAGATCGATGT
>JBDSRR010000163.1:0-1653 GCA_039929185.1 Actinomycetota bacterium | reverse complement strand
GATGTGAACCTGGCAACACTTGGACACGAATCAGAGCATGCACTTATCCGAAAGCTCAACGAGTACCCTGACTTGATCGCGGAGTCAGCCCGCCTTAGAGCGCCCTATCGGCTGACCACTTATTTGCAAGTATTAGCTGGACTTTTCAACGGAGGCTTCTATCGCGACTGCCGCGTGATGACCGATGATCTCGAACTGACTCAGGCGCGCCTTTGGTTGGTTGAAGCGACGCGACAGGTCATGGCGAATGCTCTTGAAATACTCGGGGTCAACGCACCGGACCGTATGTAAACGATGCCCCACACCCTGAAAGATGTTCTTCCCGTAACGGCCGAGGTCGCCGCCAACGACCATTTGTTTATCGGCGGATGCGACTCTCAAGAGTTGGCTGACGTTTACGGAACGCCCCTCTTTGTCTTCTGCGAGGAAACCTTCAGAGCCCGCACCCGACAATACAAACAGGCATTCCCCGAAGCCACCATCTACTACGCATCCAAAGCCTTCCTTTGTCTTCAGATGTGTTCATTGATAGAACAAGAAGGCTTGAGCCTCGATGTTGCCTCTGGAGGTGAATTGCATACCGCCCTCGCTGCCGGCTTTCCGCCTGAGCGAATGATCCTGCACGGTAACAACAAACTCGACTCAGACATCCTTGCTGCTGTCGACGCAGGAGTTGGCGTGATCGCGCTGGACAACTTCGAAGATATCGACCGAACGGCGACAGCAGCACGAGGCACTAAACAAGACGTCGTCCTAAGGGTCACGCCAGGAGTAGAAGCTCATACGCACCACTACATCCAAACGGGCCAGGAGGATTCGAAATTTGGAATGTCGATCGAAGGTGGCAGCGCGATGGAGGCCGTGGAACGAACGTTGAACGAAGAAACTTTGCAGCTGCTTGGCGTACATGCTCACATCGGATCAAACATCTTTTCTTATGACCCTTTTGGCAAAACTATCGAGATACTTTTCGAATTCCTTGCGCAGGTAAAGGCTCGTTTCGGAGTTTCACTGCCTGAGGTAAATCTGGGGGGAGGCGTGGGCATCCCTTACTTGGCGGGAGACTATCCTGCGCGCCTCGACCTTCTTGCGGCCTTGGTCAATGAAGTGGCGGAACGTCAAGCCAAGGCAAGCGGCATCGAGTTACCTCATCTAAGTTTCGAACCGGGACGGTTCCTGGTCGGAAATGCCATGGTCACTTTGTATTCGGTAGGTACGATCAAAGAAGTGCCGGGCATCCGCACTTTCGTCGGCATCGATGGGGGCATGAGCGACAACATCCGCCCGGCGCTGTATCAGGCCCGATACTCAGCACTACTGGCAAACAAGGCACGCCACGTTCCCACGCACCTTGTGACATTGGCTGGGATGCACTGCGAGTCGGGCGATATCCTTCTGCAAGACGTGGCTCTGCCAGAGTCGATACAACGGGGAGACATCGTGGCGATCCCCGCCACCGGTGCCTACGGGTATTCGATGGCATCGAACTACAACAAACAGCCTCGTCCGGCAGTCGTTTTGGTCAAGGAGGGTAAATCAAGGGTAATCGTGCGGCGCGAGTCGTTCGATGATCTGACGAGACTGGATGTTAAGACCTAAGACTCGATCACAACTTGAACGCTACCGGGAATGTCCTTAACTATCACCCATGCG
>JBDSRR010000162.1:0-6691 GCA_039929185.1 Actinomycetota bacterium | reverse complement strand
AACGGCGACATGTTTCAACGAATCAAGAGGCCACCAGGGTCCGTCCTGTGGTTTTGGAGGAAGCAGATCCATGTTGATGAGTCGCTCGCCCAGCATCGCCCTAACGGCGATCTTTGCCAAAGGAACCCCTGTCACTTTTCCAACGAATGGAACCGTTCGTGAGGCACGCGGATTGACCTCGATGCAATAGACATCCTCATCTTTGATGGCGAATTGAACGTTGATGAGACCACGCACGTCGAGCGATCTCGCCAGGCGTTCGGTTGCATGGGCCATCTGGCGCATCTTGCCGATTCCAAGTGAATACGGAGGCAGGACGCATGCAGAATCGCCTGAATGGATGCCAGCCTCTTCGATGTGCTCCATGACGCCGCCGATATAAACATCGTGGCCATCGCAAACTGCATCGACATCAACCTCGATAGCCCCTTCTAAGAACCTATCGATGAGTACGGGATGTGAGGGCGACACCGTCACCGCGGTCTCGATGTACTTTTGCAGCATCTCGTCGTTGTAAACGATCTCCATAGCGCGGCCGCCCAGAACGTATGAAGGGCGCACAACTACCGGATACCCAACCCGATCCGCAACAGCGACGGCCTCGGCATGCGATGAGGCAACTCCTCCTGGTGCCTGAGCGATGCCAAGTTCCTGCAATAGTTCGGTGAAACGGCCTCGATCTTCAGCAGCATCGATGGAGTCTGGCGAGGTTCCCAAGATGCGTGCTCCTGCTCTTTCAAGATCGGCTGCCAACTTGAGAGGAGTCTGCCCACCCAATGAAACGATCACGCCCTTTGGATGCTCTCTTTCTATAACGTGCAGAACATCTTCCAGAGTCAAGGGCTCGAAATACAACCGGGTGGATATGTCGTAGTCGGTGGAGACCGTTTCGGGGTTGCAGTTGATCATGATTGCGTCCAAACCTGCTTCGCGGACCGCGAGAGCCGCATGGACGCAGCAATAGTCGAACTCGATACCCTGCCCGATGCGGTTCGGTCCCGACCCTAGTATCACGATGGAGTCGCGGGAAGAAACAAACCCTTCATCCTCGTCCTCATACGTCGAATAGAAGTACGGAGTGAAGGCCTCGAACTCGGCAGCACAAGTATCGACCGTCTTGTATGTCACAGTTACTCCAAGTTCGCGGCGCTTTGCAGACACAGCATCCGGGGGGACATTTCGAAAGTTGCCGATGTCAACATCGCTAAAGCCTGCGCGTTTGAGCCTTCTGAGCAACGGGCGGTCAAGAATGCTTGCCTCGACTGCCTGAAGTCTTAGATGAGCCAGATCGGCGATCTGATGCAGAAACCATGGATCGATCTGCGTAACCCGATGGACCTCCTCGACGCTGGATCCTGAGCACAACGCCTTGATTATTAGGAACAATCGGTCATCTGTGGGTATCGCCAAACTTGCCACATCGACGGCTGTGTCATCGAAGGAAAAGGCACCGTCTCGGCCGATATCTAATGATCTGATGGCTTTGTTGAGCGACTCCGCGAATGTTCGACCTATAGCCATCACTTCGCCAACAGACTTCATCCGAGTGCCGAGAGTTCTGTCAGCCTCGGGAAATTTCTCGAAGGTCCACCTTGGGATCTTGGTGACGACATAGTCGATTGAGGGCTCAAATGAGGCCGGCGTTTTGCTCGTTATGTCATTGGGGATCTCGTCGAGCGTATAGCCGATCGCCAACTTTGCCGCAATCTTGGCGATGGGAAATCCCGTTGCTTTCGATGCGAGCGCAGAGGAACGCGAAACCCGAGGGTTCATTTCAATGACCACGATCCGACCGTCATGCGGATCGACCGCGAACTGAATGTTCGAGCCCCCAGTCTCGACACCGACTCTTCGAATCACCTGGGCTGCGAGATTTCTCATGTGTTGGTATTCCGGATCGCTAAGGGTTTGAGCCGGGGCGACAGTTATTGAGTCGCCGGTGTGTACTCCCATCGGATCAAAGTTCTCTATCGAGCAAACGACAACAAAGTTGTCTTTGCTATCGCGCATCACTTCGAGTTCGTATTCCTTCCAGCCTTGGACTGACTCCTCGATAAGCACCTCTGAGATAGGTGAGAACTGAAGCCCTTCGGCCACTATTCGCAAAAACTCATCCCGGTCGCGCGCTATGCCCGACCCCGCGCCCCCCAGAGTGAACGAAGCACGAACCACTGCCGGCAGCCCGATATCTTTCGCCACTTCGATAGCTTCATCGATCGTGTATGCGAAACCGGATCGCGGTAAAGGCATCCCTATCTCAAGCATCGCCTCGCGAAACATCCGGCGATCTTCAGCTGTGCGGATCGAAGCGATACTCGCTCCAACAAGCTCAACGCCATGGGCATCAAAGTACCCAGCTTCAGAAGCCTCGACAGCCACATTGAGAGCCGTTTGTCCTCCAAGGGTCGGCAGACAGGCGTCTGGCCGCTCACGGGCCATCACTTTCTCAAGGACTTCAGCAGTAATGGGTTCTATGTAGGTACGATCGGTGAGTTCAGGATCGGTCATGATCGTTGCTGGGTTTGAGTTCAACAAGATAACCCTCAACCCTTCTTCACGAAGCACCTTGCAGGCCTGCGTGCCCGAGTAATCGAACTCGCAAGCCTGACCGATCACGATTGGCCCAGAGCCGATCAGTAAGATCGATTTCAAGTCTTCGCGTTTAGGCACTTACTTACCTTTCTTTTCTGCTTTGCGAACTTCGTGTTTCGCGGTGGCCTTGCGCTTTTCGGTTTCCTTCTTCTTTTCCTGACGCACTTTCTTCCAGCGAACAGCTGGGCGATCTCCTCTTCCCATAAACCTGACCTCCTTTCTAGGCGTTCATAAGTTGTGTGAAAGTCTCGAAGAGGTACCTGGCATCATGGGGGCCGGGACCAGCTTCGGGGTGATATTGAACACTGAATGCTGGAACATCGATCAGCCGCAAGCCTTCGATAGTGAAGTCATTCAAGTTCAAGTGAGTTAGTTCTATCTCGCCGAATCGTCCAGTGTATTTCGCCGCGGCTGGAATTGGTTCTGCGGGTGACGTTGGTACTTTCAACCCGAAGGGCTCACTAGAAACTGCGAAGCCATGATTCTGGGTAGTTATCTCGACGGCGCCATCACTCATCCTCGCCACAGGATGATTCACGCCCCTATGACCAAACTTCAATTTGTAAGTCGTCAAACCGCAGGCGAGGGCGAGTAATTGGTGGCCCAGGCAGATGCCGAACAACGGGATGTTACCGACGAGCTTCGAGATCGTTTCTATGCCATAGGTGACTGCCTCTGGATCTCCGGGTCCGTTGGAACAGAAAACTCCATCGGGATCGAAATCCATGATCTGCTCGGCAGGTGTAGCAGCCGGAAAGATGGTCACCGCGCACCCATGGGCTGATAGGAGTCTCAAAATATTGTGTTTGATTCCAAAGTCGAGAGCCGCCACCTTGAAGCGCGCCTTGTCCGGCGAGGGCCACTCGTAGGGCTCGGATGTAGTGACATTGGGGACCAGATCGGTACCGGTCATTTCGGGAAACCTCACAACTTCCTGCAGCAATTCCTCGATTTGGTCGACGCGAGATGAAATGACGCCCCGCATGGCCCCCAGGTCACGTATATGACGCGTCAGTCTTCTGGTATCAATCTCCGTGATGCCGACGATGCCGTTGTCGTTCAGATAGGTGGAAAGCGAGTAACGGCCGCGCCAAGAGCTCCAATGATTCGGGACATCACGCACCACGAAGCCCCGTACTCTGGGATGGGAGCTTTCAACATCTTCAGAGTTCACTCCATAGTTGCCGACATGGGGGTACGTCATGGCTACTAACTGTCCGTCATACGACGGATCGGTCAGGACCTCTTGGTAGCCACTCATGCCGGTGTTAAAAACCACCTCACCGAATGCGTCGTCGATCGCCCCGAATGAACTTCCCTCGAAAACTTCGCCGTCTTCTAATACAAGGACCGCCGGTCTCACGAGTGCACCGAGCTAAGAACGCTTCCATCGCGGACGACCAGGCGTCCTTCGAACAAGGTGTGAAGGACCTTCCCACGAAGTGGCTTGCCTTCCCATGGGCTGTTGTGGCTTGGAGAGGCCATAGCGAAAGCGTCAACGGTCCATCGTTTAGCTGGATCGAAGACGACGAGGTTGGCAGGTGCCCCCGCCACGATCGGTCCTCCATGTCGATCGAGACCAAGGATCCGAGCGGGTGAGGTAGACATGACTCTGATCAGATCTAGCAGTGTCAGCACACCAGGTTCGACGAGCCCGGTTATGCAAACCCCTAGAGCCGTCTCGAGACCTAACATCCCCGGGGGGGCGGATTCGAATTCGCTCTCCTTCTCCTCGGGCGAATGAGGAGCGTGATCTGTGGCGATGGCATCGATGGTTCCATCGGCGAGTGCGACGCGCAATGCTTCGACATCCGCCGCCGAACGCAGAGGAGGATTGACTTTGAAATTCGTGTCGTAAGTCATCAATTCCGAATCAACGAGAGTTAGGTGATGAGGAGTGACTTCCGCAGTAACCCGGACGCCTTCCGCCTTGGCCCTGCGAATCAACTCGGCACAACCAGCGGTCGAGATATGCAGGGCATGAAATCTGACTCCGGTTAGTTTCGCCAAGGCCAAGTCGCGTGCTAACGCGACTTCCTCCGCTTCCGACGGGATCCCCTTCAGGCCCAGCAGGTCAGAAATCTCTCCTTCATTCATCTGACCGCCTTCGGCCAGCGACGCATCCTCGCAATGCTCGGCACAGATGGCGTCGAAGCCCTTGATGTATTCCATGGCCCGCCGAAGGAGCCGGGCATCCTGCACTCCCTTACCATCATCGGTAAACACCCGAACAGCTGCGCTTGAGTGCACCATCTCGCCGATAGGCGACAGGAACTTACCTTCAAGACCTTTAGTGAGACTTCCCGCGGGAACAACATGTGCAAGCCCAAAGAGACGGCCCTGCGCTGCAACCATCTCCGCCACTGCGGCACTGTCGCAAACGGGATCGGTGTTGGGCATGGCGCACACCGCAGTGAATCCACCTAGCGCCGCTCCGGCGGTTCCAGTCGCAACAGTTTCCTCATCCTCGCGTCCTGGTTCCCGCAGATGCACGTGCATATCTACGAAACCTGGTGATAGTACCGCCCCCGCAACATCGATGACCTCTGCACCTTTCGAGGCGATATTGGCACCGACTTGTTCGATGCGATCTCCGTTTACCAGAACGTCGAGGACTGCATCGGTGCCCGAAGTTGGATCAAGGACCCGTGCCCCTTTGAACAAGAAACTCACGAGGGTCCCCTCTCGGATCCGCCAAGCATCAGATACAACAACGACATCCTGACAGCGATGCCATTCGTGACCTGATCTGTGATTATCGAGCGCTCAAGATCGGCCATATCGGAACCGATCTCAACTCCCCGGTTGATCGGCCCCGGATGCATTATGAGCGCATCGGATTTCAGCATTTCCACCCTGCGTCGGTCGAGCCCCCAGAAGGCCGCGTACTCGCGAGTTGAGGGAAATAGCTGCTCATTCTGACGTTCCTTTTGAACGCGCAGCAAGTAAACGACATCCACCTTCGGCAGAACTTCATCGAGTTGAAAGGCAACCTCACATCCCCAGCCTTCGATGGTCGATGGAAGAAGAGTTGGCGGTGCAACGGCTACAACTTGAGAGCCCATCTTGATCATCGCCTTGATGTTCGAGCGAGCCACTCTCGAATGGATGATGTCGCCAACCACCGCAATACGTAGGCCCTCAAAACTTGGAAACCTCTCGCGGATCGAGTAAAGATCGAGCAGCGCCTGAGTTGGGTGTTCATGTGCACCATCGCCCCCATTGATCACGCTCGACTCAACCCAGTTCGAAAGCCGCAGAGGTGCTCCCGAGGACGAATGACGGATAACGATGGCATCGACCCCCATGGCCTGGATGGTAAGGGCAGTATCCTTGAACGACTCCCCTTTGACCGCAGATGATTTCGAATCAACGGTGAAATTGATGACATCGGCTGAAAGTCGTTTTGCCGCAAGTTCGAATGACAACCGCGTGCGTGTCGATGGTTCAAAGAACAAGTTGCAGATCGTCCGGCCACGAAGCGTCGGCACCTTCTTGATCTTTCGAGTGCCAACCTCGCGAAACGAGTCAGCAGTGTGCAAGATAAGTTCGATATCCTCAACGGAAAGTTGGTCGATCGACAATAGATGCTTGATCATGGTGCCTTCACTATCTCGACGGAATCAGATCCGTCCGTCTCGACGAGCTTTACCTTTACGTCTTCCTTGCTCGACGTGGGGATGTTTTTGCCTATGAAGTCTGCTCGTATCGGAAGCTCTCGATGCCCTCGATCGATCAAAACCGCAAGCTGCACTGCTCGGGGCCTTCCGAAATCCACCAACGCGTCGATAGCTGCGCGAACGGTTCGTCCCGTGAAAAGGACATCGTCGACAAGAACGATGGTCTTGCCATCGACATCGAAAGGGAAGGATGTCGGATCGACGACTTCAGGGGTGCGAGTACGGAAGTCGTCTCGGTAAAAGGAGACATCGAGAACGCCAGTGGGGGGCCGATAACCCTCGATCTTGTCAATCTCATCAGCAAGACGCTGTGCCAACGGGACCCCACGCTTGCGGATACCAACCAAAACTAGATCGCCGGGGCCCTTGTTGCGTTCAAGAATTTCGTGGGCGATGCGCTTCAATGCCCGCGCTATATC
>JBDSRR010000161.1:0-9727 GCA_039929185.1 Actinomycetota bacterium | reverse complement strand
TTGGCGGCAACTTTTACGAGAATGTCCTAGCAGCTATAGGCCACGTGCTGGGTGCCCGGTAGCGGAACAGCAGTTACTTCGTGTACATCTTCTCGATCTCGTCCAAGAGGCTATTCTCCAGCCAAGTTCTACGAGTTTGGAATCGGTGGACAAGGTGGTGTACTTGTTCGACGACACGACGCTGAGCGGAAGAGTGATGGCTTGAAATGACACCACCCCCCGGCAGCGAGCGGTTACCTTCTGATTGCGAACTATTCCTGCAAAATGCCCGCCACTTTCAGCCGAAGAGGAGAGGACCGGATTCTTGATGAATGTAATACCCAGAATAAATTTGACGCCACCACGTTCTTTCGTCAGTCTCGGACTATCGAATCTCGAATTGTACGGGGGCGGTCCACCATTCTGACTTTCGTCCCACCGAATGCAGCGCTCTCGCCTGATAAAAACCGGGCGGAAGAGGGCTAAGGCCTTCGCTACCATCGGCTGTATGGCACACGCTTTGCGTCCAGTCCAGAGTATTGGAATACTCCTTCAAGGACTTGAACATTCCATCCCCCACCGCGCAACAATTTGAGTTCGGATACTCCGGGTAGCTCTCACGGAAAATGGTTGTCCCTCCATGTGTAATCCAGAAATCAGTCTTAGGTCTGTAGGGATCAAAAGCAAAACGATAGTCCTGGAGAGTGCCATTTCTGACCTTAAGCGTCATGCCGAGGGCCTCGCCCTGTGTCAAAACATTCTTTGCGAGCACTAGCTCGACGGTGAAAAGGTCAGGGGGCTTCACTTGTGTCGAATAAGAGGGTGGACAATCGCCTAAAGCCTTAGCGATCGATGAATCGGGCGCCGGTAGTGATTTGAACGTTGGTTCCGCGGTTTGGTCTGATCGCCTTGGGCTAACGCTGGATTTGGAGGGTACGGGTAAAGCAGGGACAACCGTAGACGTAGGAGGTTCGACTCCCCTAACAGCAGACTGCTTCACTTTCGGTTCCGAGGAGTCCCCACACGCAACCAATCCAAGCAACAACACAACGACAGCTGCAGCTAAGTGCCTTTTCATTCTTAAACAAATCCGTGGCTAGACGACACCCGACTCAAATGTACGCGCCTACTCTAGCCGGACGAATCACGAATATCGCTGTATTGAGCGAATCGGGCATATGTATAAGGTCGTCGCGGAAATCCTTGTTGAAGTCACCTGCCGCAACTCGCATGCCCCCGAGGAAGTTCGGATCGTACACGTGACCACCTGATGACTGAACGACCGTGACGGGAGCTAGTGGAGTGGTGGTGCCAAGAACTGTTCGCCATACCCTGACGTCCGGCCCACCAGGACTTCCGGCCCCGGTGATGATCTCATCTCGTAGATTGCCATCAACGTTACCCGCGGCCACGTAAACCCCATCTACAAACCCGCTATAGGCCGTGAACTCAAAGGCAAGACCGGCTGAGGGGGGCGCGTTTTGGTTATAGACCCTCACTTGTGCGGTGCCCCCGCTACCCTGAGCCGTAATGATTTCGTCGGCAGGATCTTGATCCACATTTCCTGCGGCAACCCGAACGCCCCCACTGAAGCTCCAAGGATAAAACCCGAAAGATTCGATTGTTTGTGTGCCCACCCTCTTCCAAACACGCACATGGGCTCCACCTCCCGGGCCAGCACCAGTAATGATTTCATCCCCGGGCGCAGAATCAACATTGCCCGCAGCGACGAAGACGCCGCCGTGGAAATTCAAATTATAAGCATAGAAATTGAAGAGCTCCGAAAACTTGGTAGTCGCAAGGGGATTGTACTTGTACACCTTAACGTGGGCAGTGCTATTAGCCTGGCCACCGGCACCAACGATTATCTCATCTCTCAAATCTCCGTCCACATCCCCCATCGCCACATTCACTCCCCCGGTAAATCCACCTGGGAATGGCCATATATCCTCGACCAGCGTGAAGGTCGTTATCGCGCTCTGGGCTGCCACCTTAAAGACTCTCACATGTGGTCCTCCCCCGACGCCTGCTCCAGTCACGATCTCGTCGATAAGATCGCCGTCAATATCACCTGTCGCGACTCTACCCCCCCCAGCGAAATTACCGTATGCATTGTGACAGGCCAAGACTGTCGTTTGATCTGGCGGGCAGGGATGCTGGAAGAGCCAGCTACTGTTCGCAGTATTCCAATGGTTGCTCAAGTAATTCGATGCCGTCGGAGAGGTGTGAAAGTAGTCGTCATTCCTGCAATCCAAGAAGTTGTCATCAAAGACGGAAGGACAGGCGTAAGTCATAGTCACCGAGTCAGCGTCCTTGTAGCACATTACATCAAAGTCATCGGTGCAGTGCCCACCGCCTCCCTGACGGCTGGTGGAATGTGGGGCAGAGTCTTGCACAGCACCCAGTGTATGCATGAGTTCATGAGCAGCGGTAGCTCCATCCCAGCACCAAAGGACAGCATATGAAGGCCCCATATTGTTTGCGTTCGCTAAACCAGGCTGATCATCGGGCTGAAGGTCACCGAGACCACAGTAATCTGCATTCGATGAGTCCATGAAGATGAGGTACTTGCGACTAGAACTGTTGTACCCCCGAAAACTCAGCGCATTGATCATTGCATTGAAATCGTTGGTTTCGCTTGGAAGCACCACGACATTATCAACCGAGAGTTCACAATTACTATCCGTCACAAATCGGGCATGCCGGGTCTTCCCAGTCTTTTCCGCGCTTTGATTGATGATCCCGTCCATATCCTCCGTCGTGAATCTGATGGAGGATAAATAAGTGTTGAACTTATCTGGGACATTGTTGGGGCGAACATAGAGAACCTTGACCCGTTTGCCCTCACTGCCGTCCGTTTCACAAATTGCCGCCCCACGAGTATCGTAATAGGGTGAATTCGAACCCCCTTCACCCGAAGCCACGGCCCCGGATTTTGGATGCTTGCGTTTTGGAGCCTTGGGATCCATTCCAGGGGGTACCGGATCGGGTCCGTGAGTGCATAAGTCGTGATCCTTGACCTTGTAAAGCCCCTTGCAACGATGCGATTTACTTGTGCGCTCAAGACCATAAGAGGCGGGCGCACCTGCTTTCCCGTAAAGTAAACGGGCCTCATCGACTGGAGGCCGCAATGGGCTGAGGCCACCGGGACTCAAAATCACCCCGAGCCACGCTAGAAGAAGAAAAACGGCACTCCGTCTTAGCGCTGGCGAGTTTTTGGAGAAGGTCTTCAAGGAAGCGGCCCCCCAGACGAAGAATCGTAGATGGGTCGACCTGGAAGTGGATACGGATCCGGAAGGCCTAGGTTGAGGGCCGCTGCCCGTGCCTCGAAATTGACCAACGGCTCATTGAAATCTGGATGAACCCGGTGAATCGCCAACCCGTTCCTTATGTCATAGACGCCCGCCACCCAAAACGAAACGTAATACTGAGCGCCATACGACATGTCCAGGTACGGTAAGTTCTCAGTCGTGAGTAGTAGCAGCAAGGAATCACCCACGTTGATTTCGGGGGCTTCTCCCAACTTCACGTACTCTCCGGTTTGTGACACATCGGTTCCACCGGGGTTACGAATGATCACGGAGGAGCCTGGGTGAGTGCCCTTCAGAGTCTTTGTGATATCGACGGTGTAATCCGTGTACAGCATCGTCCTTGATTGATTCCAGATTCCGTCCGTCGCAGCAGTCACCGTACCCTCGATAACCAGATCCGATCGGCGAATCATCTCCAACGGTTTGACGTACGGAAGAAGAGCCTCGGACCGGGCTTTAGAAACACTTCCCTTACCAATGTTTTGAATAGGTTGATTCATGAGCATCACGGGAAGAGAAGCCAAGATCAAACCCAGGGCAGCAAAGAACCCGAGCCTGATTCGACCAAGTTGAAAGTGGGTGAGCATCTTTGGAAGTCTCATGGGTACAGATACCCCAACGTAGCCTTGTCGAAGTCCATCAGCGACTGGCGCCTCCATCCGGCCCCAAGGTAGTTGTTCATAATCGATGCAGGGTAGTTGAAGTCGTGGCCCAGGCCCGCGGCATGTCCAAGCTCGTGGCCAGCCACAGCGAACAGGTCAAACTCGCCATACGAGGGAACGCCCGGCCCCGGGAACATCGGTGACAGATCGTTGATCACGACCTTGAAACAACACTCAAGCCTGTCGGGAGTTCCTCCAATACCTGGAAGAACCCAGTACCGCGTATAGCCCAAAGGCGCGTTCCTGCCGAGACCTTCCTTTGCTACGAAATTTACTTGGGGACCGCAATCTACAGGGCTGAAGGATCCGCAAGTCCCGGCGAAGGTGAACCCAAAGGATGCGGTAGACCAAAGAGCCCCGGCGTCCCGGACAGTTTGCTGCCAGGACGAAGAAAATGCATCGTCGATGTAGTAAGTCTGGCTCCCTGGCCAACGTCCAGTCACCGAAGCGACTACGAACCGGTCGGCAGACGTCGACTGGAGTTGAGTATTTGCTTTGACACGCCAGGCGTATGTCCCCGCGTTAAGAGAGGAGCCGTCTGCAACCGCGCCGCTAGGTCCGAACTCGCCTCTCGCATACGTTGTCTCGGATCTTGCCAACAGTTCACGACTGTGGACGTCAGCGGGTGCACCGCATTCGTACCCCGAGCCGACAGATCCGGGTCGGGAGGTATTCATGGGGATCCCATCGCCAGTGATTTCATGCTCGTAGGGACCCCCGGTGAGGGCAGGGGACCACAGAAAGTCGAGGCTTGTTGCGAACAGATACCTGCTGAATCCTTCGGTCCCATGGGTTTGGGGGAGACCATGTTGCACCTGTTGCCCAGAAACCGCCTGGCCATTCAGAAGACTCAGGAGTGAAACACCGGATGCGGAGCAATTCGTGGGGCTGTATCGGCGAACCAGGGCATCGTAACCGAGCCTTTGCAGAACCCAGAACTTAAATTGCAGACTTGAACTGTTCCCGGCAGAGTCCTCCGCAGAAGCCACTACTTGGTGCTCCCCGGCGAATAAAGAGGGGACAGCTGGAACAACATGGAAAGCTTCATTGGTTCCCGCGTCGTACGATGTCGCCACCGTCACTCCGTCCAGCATTATCGAGGGACTCGTGAGGGACGAGGGCCCGGTGTCGGTGACTTTGACCGATATCCGTGGGGTCGATGTTCCTACGTCATCATTTGGCACGGGGTAACCAACGAAGGGGGCAGATGTATCCACCAGAAAAGAGGAAGTGGATGACGCGGAGTTACCGGCTCTGTCATTAACGCCAAACGTGGCCGTGTACGATCCATCTACAAGTGCAGCCGACGCAGGAACTTGATAAGAAACTTTGTTGGAGGCATAGCTGCCACCGCCCGCCGACAACACATTCCCCTGTGAATCTTGGACGGAAGCCGTCACAGATGTGGGGTCGACGCCGGAAAGTGGATCAAGGGCTGTCATAGAGATCAGCGGAGACGCCGATCGGGTTGCTAAAGCATTACTGCCGTTGGGGCTCGCAGCAGCAGATGAGAGTACTGGTGGGGCACGGTCCAAGAAATAGGTCAAAGTCCGCAAAGGAGTGACTGCAGTCCCAGAAACCTTTCCCTGGAACGAGACGTTGTATGCGCCGTCGGACGAACCGGTACCGATATTCCTAATAGCAAGCCAATTGTTGGTGCCCTCAGATATTCCCTGATGAACCAGCGTGAGAATGAACCCACCGGGAAAGTTGGCGACGAGGACTGTGTTTGACGGTGCCAACGAAGACGCTGATGCGGTCAGATCCTGCGGAACGGCGTTGAAGTATTTGGGTGACACCGCAGCTGAGATCTCAAACAACAATGAGAAATTCACGTCGGCAACGTTGTTGAGAGTGTCTACCCTCTTGGAGTCGCTGACGTATCCGATTTTGGAAGAGGTGATCGTGTATTTAGCTGGGTTCGTCTCGACCAGGGTGTAGCGCCCATCTGCGTCGGTGAGAACGGTCTGAGCCCCATCGGTCACACTTGCACCGACAAGATTGCTCCCGAGTTTGTCGGTTACAACTCCGGTAATCACAAGGCCTACCGCATTCGACGGAGACTGAAGAAGCAGCGCTACTAGGAGCGCCATCGCCCCTGCGATAGCGGGGCCTCGCAGACCCCTTCCCGTCCTTGGCCTAGCGGAATTCAAGGGCGTACCGGGGATACGTAAATAGCGCCACCGAAGTTGATCCCGAAACCTATATATCGGGCGGCTTGGAAGAACTGGCCGTTGATGCTACCCGCCACACCCGGATCAATCGACATCTGCCCGGTAGGGGAGACGAAATCCTCCTCAATCATCCCAATCTCTCCGGAGCCATAAGTGTGTGTTGTACCGTTAAGAAGACACCCGCACGCAAAGTTGAGCAGAATCGGTCCCACGCCGGGAACGTATGCATCGATATGCGCGTAGCCAACGGGGTCGACAGAAACTGAGACGTTGTCTCCTTCAGCGTAGTAGAACTTGGTGATAGGCGAACCTGTCAGCAGCTTGTAATTGAATTGGGCCACCTTGATCCTTGGGATACCGTCTGGCTGCGTCCAGGCAAGGACAAGGTATTTGGCATTGATTTGGGGGAACTGCATAGTCGCTGTTGCGCCCGAACTTCCCGGAGGCACAATCATTATGCTGCCGGGCGTTTCTTCCGCACCGGCTGCTGACGGCATCAGACCGACCGAAAAGAGCGATACCACCAACACTACGCGCTTGAATATCATCCGCATTGCCCAACCGTGAAAACGAACTGATGCGAGCGGGTTAGAGTTGATGTTGAATTTGCCGTTGCCTTGTATTCAAGGGTGCTAACCATCTGCTGATAATCCGACGTCCTCTTGATCAGGCCGCTGCGGAGTTGCCATTTCGCAGTCGGTCCCGCGAGATCTGTCGCATCCAACGAAAATTCACTTTCCGGGTCAGCCGTCGCAGTATTGGACAAAGCCCCAAGAGGTGTTGAGGCACCCTTTGGCCATGACAGCGTCGTAGGAAACGAAGTGGTGCTGAACGATGTGTCAGTGGGCGATGCGAGATGCTGATTCACCCCCCATGAGGGGACGCCGGTGGATAAGGATGAATTAGTGAAACTATTGAGGCAGCCGATCGTGGGGTCGACATTCGCGGAGGTCTGGTACCAGTCGATGTAATTGGGTGCCATCGACTCCCGGTACAGCCAGTGGTTGGCAAAGAACTTGATCGTTCCATCTCCGAGGCTGATCCAGGCTCGGGACTTGGCAAGATAGGGATCGAGGTCGCTCGGATCAAGTTTTGCAACGCAACTGTGACCGCCAGCAGAGCAGTAAAGCGCGGGTTTAACGTCGAATAACTTTCCGTCCGTTGTGAAGGGGATGTCTTGATCTTGGAAGGCGTTCTGGCTAACCCCTGCAATGTTGACCTTCACTGAGATGGCCGTGGAGTTGCCAGAAGAGACGGATATCGCGCCAGCGTCCCCTTCGTTGATCGTAAGCGCTGCAGCAGTCACCGTTGCGGTGACGGTGAGAGGCACTTGAGGAAGATCATGTGGAAGGGGGTCATCATGGCTATTAAGGAAAGTGGGTCCCTCAGCAGACCAAGACTTCGTGATGAGGCGGGCAGTCGATCCGGCGGTGTTGTATCCCACGGGTACATCCACCGTAACTGAAGGGACGATCACGGTTCGCTTGGTGATGTCGGCCACGCTTTCTTGTGTGCCGCCAAGTATCAGGGCAATGCGTTCTGTGAATGTCAGGTATCCAAGGTCTTTGAGCGTGCCGTCGTTAGGAATCCCTGACTCATTCTCGAACACCACGTTTACACCGCCAGCCCAGATTTTCCGTGAAATAGACCCATGGCCCGTGAACGGGGAGGAAGTTATGGTCAGGGGATAATCCGTCAATGTAACTGCCACATTGTTAAACGTCACGGTCTTAGGCGCATTCAGCACCTCTCCTGTCGGATTTACACTAACGAGCGTCGTCTGCAAAGAGGCGGCTGCGTCCCCCGCATCTACCCGGATAATGTTGAATTGCCAAGATATGACTGAGATATTCCCCGCAAGATCGGCCGCGGATACCGATGCTGTATGAACCCCAAGGGACAACGGAGTCGAAGGTGTGAATCCTGACGTGCCGTTCGCCACGCGAGCACCGTCGAGGTCAATAGCCAAGCTCGACCAACTCACTCCACTTAGTGCGTCACTGATCGAAAAGGAGATCGTGGGGGTGGTATCGATGGTGTTGTGAACCGGCACTGGGGAAATCGCAAGTATCGTTGGCGCAGTGTTGTCTACCCAGAAGTAAGGCTGCCACGAGATCGGCTCCACTGCTGAGTACACGATCTGAGAGCCTGGCGAATCGCAATTGCCGCCTGCACCCAGTCCCAAAATGCAAGATTTGAAACGTTTCATTCCTTCAGCCGTGCCCTGTTCAACGACCGCATTGCCGGACCATCGCGACACACCCGTCACCCCCGAATAATCGGTATCGAGAGTAAGGGCAAGGATAGATCCGTCATGAAGGTGGGCAAGGGCCATTGTTGTGCTATTGGGGGCAGCGGAATACATGGTCACGGTCAGCGCATTTGACTGTAAAGAGCTGTTGACCGCGTAAGGAGCGACCTGGCTCCAATGTATGTAGGACAAGTCGAATCGCTGCAGGTCAGCGACATGGGAAGCAGGGAATGGAACAACCTTCAGGTCCCAGGTCATGTAGGACTTGGTTGCCAACAGGACCACCTCGGGGGCATCGGCTGCCACGTTGATGAGGAACAAGCCGGAAGGATCACTCCTTGCTGAACCGCGCCCGTACGAAGAGGACCAATACACGCAAGCCCCCTCCACGCCCACGCCCCCGGGACCGAATACGTGACCTTGAATCGTGACCGGCGGGTGTACGCCCAACTGGGTCTGTGAGAGGCAGGAAGTTGGAGGCTTAACGGGTGGCTCGGGGTAACAACCCGTCGGATTCTCAGCACATTGCTCGCTACAAGGAAGCTGGCCCGAACCCCCGCACTGGCGGGCATCGGACCGTGCGGCTCCCAGAGTTACGATTGCTACGGGTAGGAGAAGGACAACAACAGCTAGATGGGTTACCACCTTCAATCTGACGGACATGCTCCTCCCCGGCGGCTTCATTTCCAAAGGCAGCCCCTGGAATCTGAAGTCTTACTTGTTGTCCGTACACTTCGACGTAAAAGAGGAAAGTCCTGCAAGAGAGGACAAAATAGTACAAAAATATCGAATTTGAGCGATGTTTCAATGCTGATTGACGTTTTCACCGGTCCTCCGTGGCTATTCCGCCTTGCCAGAGTGACGAGGAATTCGTACAGCGACCTGGGACCATCGCCGTCTGGCTCCCCCGCCTTCGGCTGGTCATCATTTCAGTCGGCCAGGACGACTCCGACCGGACCCCTCAATCAGGTTCTATTTCCTCACAATCCGTGAGGGCAGGCGATTAGGTACTCAGCCAGGCTCCCGAATCACCCAGAACCAAACGGATCAACCGCTGATAGGCAGAATAGCGGTGACGTGTTGCTTCGCGGATTGGAAAAGGAGTTCGAGACTGAGAGCAAGGGCTTTCGTCTTCGCCGGTCCTTCCGCGCCTGGAAGTTGGAATACGCCTGCTTTGAAGCCTTCTTGGACCCCGACGATCTTATCGACTACATGCGCGACAAATCGTTTGGCTACGAGGAGAAAAACAAGATCATCCTGGCGCTGTGCGCACTTTCTCTTAAGGCCGACTCCAGCGCCAAGATCCTACTCATAAAACTCTTTCTCCCCACGCTTCAACAGACACTACGA
>JBDSRR010000160.1:0-22161 GCA_039929185.1 Actinomycetota bacterium | reverse complement strand
GTTGTGCTGACTGTAAGCGAGCCCCCCCCAAGTAAAACCTCCGAATGGGACATGGCCTCTTATGTATTCCCCTGCCAAGATGGCCAATGCGAATGCCACGAACTTTAGATGAGCAGGAAGGCCCCGGCGAGCGAATAGTGCAGCACATAACACCAGGGTGAAGATCGACGCCTCCAAGACGACGATTCCCACGTAAGCAGGCAACCCGAATAACCGGATCCAATAGAGAAGGCAACCGAAGAAGATGACTCCAAAAGAGGCGCCGGCGAAGGCGATTTTGCGTCGGTCGTCTGTTCTTGACACCAAGGCAAGGGGAACAAGGGCAACGAAGGCGACCCAACCTAGATCAAGCGGTGGAAACGAAGCCGCCAATAACAAACCACTGATGGCTCCGGAAAGTAGAGGTCTGCGTTCAAACGCAGTCGCGACAGAACCCCCGCTTCTTGTCGGCAAGCTGACTGTGGTGTTTAACCAGGTGACATGATTTGCACACGAACTCATTGGCTTGTATCGGCGTGGCCTTGATCGAAAGCGACTCTAATCTCTCCTCGCGGCTAAGGTCGAGGAGAGTTTCTTCCTCTTCCTCTTCCTCTTCGGCTAGCTTCTTCTTCGCCAGGATCTCGTCGAAACTGGTCTCTGCTGTAGCAGGATCTGCAACGACGATGTCGTCGTCATCTTCCTCATCTTCATCGTCATCGTCGATGTCTTCTTTGTCGGTCATATTGAAACCTTTCTAAGTGCCTAAAAGGAAAGCATTATGGGCATATCTGCAGATTATGCAACCGCGTCCCAAGCCAAGCGGCCGGACACCCATGTTTGAAGTACCACGGACCCTGCTACTTCATCGGGACTGAGCCCCGTCGGATCGCGCTCGATCACGCACAGATCAGCCACTTTGCCAACCGAGATACTCCCCCGTTCGGCCTCTTCGTGGGCCGAAAGAGCACCCGACACGCAGAACATTGCAAGTGCATCAGGAAATGTGACTCTGAAACGATCTTCATGGTGATTCATGGCTGCGGCGATGCCCATGAAAGGATCCAAAGGGGTGACGGTCGAGTCAGAACCACCAGCTAGAACCATTCCGGATTCAACCATGAGTGAAAATGGGTTCATCGTTTTCGACCTATTTCCAAGGCGGGACTCGTACATTCCCCCAACGCCGCCCCAATACCTGTCGAACATCGGTTGAACGCTCGCAAGCACGCCGAGACGACATGCTCTTTGGATCTGAACTTCCGAAACACACTCGAAGTGCTCGATGCGATGGCGAAGCCGACGGGCCCCCATTGCCCCCTCGGGGCCAAGTGTTACGAAAGCCTCTTCGAGGCAGTTCAGCGCCTGCTCTATCGCGGCGTCGCCGATTGCATGAACGCCCGCCTGCAGTCCGGCCCTCGACGCATTTGCGAAAAACTCGACGATCTCGTCATCATCATGATAAAGGTGTCCTTTGCCCAGCTCGTTTTCGTATGGCACGGTCATCGCGGCCGTTCGTGAACCGATACTTCCGTCTAGAAATAGATCGCCACCGATACAGTCGAGCCCTTTAGCGACAACTCTGCCTACATCGGTAGTCGCAAGATATGGCCTGACATGAATGGGCGCTTCAGCGATGAATCGTTCGGTGAGGACTTCGAAATCCTTGTCGCCCATGAAACTGCCACCCGACATCTCGTGAACCGTGGTTACGCCGCGCGAAAGGGCGATGCGGGCCGCTTCATGCTGTGCTCTTAGGATCTGCTCCTCGGGAAGTTGAGAGAAGAATCGACGACGGGCCTCATAGTTGGCCTCATCGGCGAGTACCCCCGACGCCTGTCCGGAATGATCGACTTCGATGCCGGTTAACCTAGGTGGCAACCCGATCGCGGCCAACCCCTTTGCATTCAGTGCGCAGGAATGTCCGTCAGCCCGTGATACCACCAGTTTGCGGTCCCCTGAAACCGTGTTCAGTTCGTCGGAGGTCGGCATCCGTGCATCGGTGTTACGTCCGGGGTCGAAGTTGCCTCCGATCACCCACTCGTCGGTATTGGTGGCCAGGTAGCGGCGAACCTCATCCAGCAATTCGACAACCGAACGGCACCCGCGAAAGTCGAGTCCGAGACTATAAAGTCCAGTAGTCGTTAGGTGAACGTGCGAGTCGATCAGGCCCGGCAAGACAGTTCCGGGGAGTCGGATAGGCCGCACGTCACCCGCTGCGGGCTCGCCTTGGCCAACTTGAATGATGCGTCCACCAGAAACCACTATCCAATCAGCCTCGGCAAGTGCGGGATCTGCCGTGATAAATCTGTCCGCTATGAACGTTTGCCTTGTCATGGTTTGGAGAGATGCCTGGCTATGATCATCCGTTGGATCTGGTTTGTTCCTTCTACGATCTGCAGCGCCTTCGCCTCGCGCATGTAACGTTCGACGGGGTATTCCTCAACGTACCCGTATCCCCCATGGATCTGTACCGCATCGATGGTGACTCGCATCGCCATGTCGGTGCAGAACAACTTAGCCATCGATGCCTCTTTGGAATAGGGCATGCCTTTATCTTTCAACGCGGCGGCGTGACGATACAGAGCACGCCCTGCCTCGATAGAGGTGCCCATGTCGGCGAGCATGAACCCTATCCCTTGAAAGTCGATGATGCGGCTGTTGAACTGCTCTCGTTCTGAAGCAAACTTGATCGACGCGTCCATAGCGGCTTGGGCAAGACCCACCGCGCATGCGGAGATGCTAAGGCGCCCGGCGTCAAGAGCGGATAGCGCGATCTTGAACCCGATCCCCTCGGTTCCAACCAGGCACTCTTCTGAAACCTTGCAGTCGTCGAAAACAAGTTCCCAAGTTGGTGAGGATCGCCAACCCATCTTGTTCTCGGTCCTCGTCGGGTTGAATCCCGGAGTTGCCTTGTCGACTATGAATGCAGAGATGCCGCCGGGACCTTCGCCACCAGTTCGCGCCATGACCAAAACATGGTCGGCTTCGCCCCCTCGGGTACAAAACTGTTTCTGCCCATTCAGCACGTATCCGCCATTGCTTCGCTCTGCTCTAGTGGCTAGCGCCGATGCATCCGAACCCGAGGATGGTTCCGATAATGCGTATGCTCCATATCGCCCGCCGGCAAGCATCAGGGGCAGAAGGCGCTGTTTCATCGCTGGGTCTCCAAACTTCGAGATGCCGTCGATACAAAGCGTATGAACCCCCAGGCCGATGGCAAGGCCAACCCATGCTCTGGCGAGTTCCTCGAAAACCAAAAGGTAGGTTCTATATGGCTGTCCCCCGCCGCCGAACTCCGCCTCAAATGGTAGCCCGCTCAGGCCTAGCGACCCCAACAGGGCGTACATTTCGGTTGGATCCTTGGCTGCGGCCTCGTATTCGTTCGACGCCGGACGGGCTTTGTCACGGACGAAGTCGCGCACCATTTCACGAAGTGCAATCTCTTCCTGGGAAAGGTCGATGTATTGAGTGTCAGATGCCATGAGCGCGCAAACTATCACGCCTAGAATGCAAACGTGCAGATCAAAGATCAAGATGGCAAGGATGTTTCCGAGGCGACCCTTCGGATGTCCAAACAAGAGATCGTAGAATTGCTCGTCGCCACTTCCGAGATCGACGATGGGACCGCCGACCACGCCTTCATGCGTGACCAAACAGGGCGAACCCTTGCTGTTTATCTGGACGATCCGGTGGATCTTGACCCGCTTGAGCGCGGTACCGACTGGTGGATCGGTCTTTTGATCCTAGCGATCGTTCTGCTGGTGGTCGTTGGCGCTTTCACTCTGGCTAGATCTGTGATCGACCTGCTGTTTTGATCGAGGCAGCCGGCCCCCTAACCCGTTCCGGGGCTCTTGAAAGATTGAACACGGAACACTTTGACCTAGTGGTCATTGGGGGCGGGATAACCGGCGCGGGCGTTGCCCTTGATGCAGTGACGCGAGGGATGACTGTGGCCCTCATTGAACGCAACGACTTCGCTTCCGGAACCTCGTCGAAATCCTCGAAACTTGTCCACGGAGGACTTCGCTACCTCGAAAACCGAGACCTAAAACTGGTGCGCGAGGCCGTTATCGAACGAGATTTGTTGGTTCGCCTTGCCCCCTACCTTGTTACTACATTGCCCTTTTATTGGCCACGCTGGGCGGGAGCATCAAGAAAGGCGGGCTTGGGTCTTTCCATTTATGACTCTTTGGCTGGCGACAAAGGCATCGCCAAACACAGATCAGTATCCGCCGACGAGGGTGCGGTGTTGCTTCCAGGTGCATCACGCAATTCAGAAGGATACATGTACTACGACGCGCAAACCGATGATGCTCGTTTAACGATGGCAGTCCTTCGAGCAGCGCGTATCTATGGTGCCGTTATATGCAATTACGTTCATGCCGACGAGGTTCTGTCTACTACGGATGCATTGACCGCAGTGTTAGCCACCGAAAAGCACGGCGACGCCGCCATGACGATATCTACAAGCAGTGTCGTCAACGCCACGGGAGTTTGGGCGGACGAGACACGCAGGATAGAGGATCCTTCCGCTGAGATTCGTTTGCAGCCCAGCAAGGGAGTGCATGTTGTCCTTCCCCACCACCTTCTTCCGATCGCATCTGCTTGCCTGCTTCCCTCGCTAACTGGCGGCTTGATCTTCGCGGTACCTTGGCGTTCGAGTGTTCTAGTCGGTACCACCGACCATGATTACGAAGGCCCATTGGATGGACCACTGACAACAGAAGAGGAATCGCGTTTTCTGCTGGACAGCTTGTCGCTAAGTTTCGGGCAAGACTTTTGTCTTGATGACACGGTCTCTTCTTATGCTGGACTAAGACCATTGCTCTCGGAGGGCAAAGACACCGAAACCCGAGATCTATCGCGTCACCACAAGATAGCGGCGGGCCCGCAGGGGATGCTGTCGGTTACCGGCGGCAAATTGACAACTTATCGGTTGATGGCGGAGCAAGTTGTCGACCGTCTGTGCGACCAAACGGGCCGCAAGGTCGGCTGCCGGACAGCATCGTTATGCATCTCGAACACTTTCGATGTAGATGGTTTTTTCAAACGTGCAAACGAGATGAACGTATCTGTCGCTTCATGCTATTCACTGCTTCGGTCATATGCGGATGTAGCTCCCGAGGTATTGACGATGGCTCAGCACATGGATCTTGCTGCGCCCCTTGTCGAAGGATTGCCCTACCTAAAGGTCGAACCTGTTTGGGCGATGGAGCAAGAGATGGCCATCACACAAGAAGACGTGCTTGCAAGAAGAACACGCGTATCGTTAGAAACGCGCGTTCGACCCGAGATTCAGATCTTTAGTCGATAAGCGTTTGGGATGATCTCGAAAGTTGCAGGCGTGAAACCCAGAACCTCGCCATCCGCCTCGACTTGCAAGCTCGGTTCACACACCACCTCGACATATCTGGCGTGATATTCCTTGATGGCCGGTGAGGGAAGATGCTCTCCCTTGAACACTTTAGTTATGCCCGCGACGTAGTCGCGTTTGGTGCCACGTTGGATGAGAACATCGAACTTCCCGTCGGCGGGGTGAGCCTTAGGAGCGATACGCATTCCGCCGCCAAAGAATTGAGCGTTGGCAACAACAAGGTTGGTCACCTTTCCCTCATAAACGCGTTTATCGAGCAGTACCTTCCCTTGTCCTGACTTATAACGGGCCAAGGTCATCCAGAAAGACAGTAGATACCGCACACGGCCTAAACGCCGCGGGAGGGCTTCTGCACGGCGAACAACCTCACCCCCCAGACCGGCTTCGGCGATGTTGACGAAATAACGTTTCTGTTCATCACCGTCCTGCGAATAAGAAACGATGCCAACATCGACCGCGAAATATTGCTCGCCGCTAAGGTGGTTAACAGCGTCTTCGGCTTTGGCGGGAAGTCCGAAGGTTTTCACGAAATCGCTTCCTGAACCTGCCGGAATGATTCCAAGGACGGTATCTGGAGACGCTCCTGCCTGCATCATTCCATTCACGACTTCGTGAATGGTTCCATCGCCACCAACGGCGACGAGGTATCGATAACCCTGTTCGATCGACTCCTTGGCGAGTTCTACCGCATGACCTCTCCGCTCGGTAGAGCGGATCTCGAAGTCGATCCCTGTTCCTGTGATCAAGCTGTTCAAGGAAGACTTGTCGCGCTCAGAACTGCCCGCTCGGGAATTGACTATGACGATGGCCTTGCCGTATGGCGAACTCATGTGGAAGAGATTCTATAGGCCCAATTTGCCCGGATTCATGATCATATTGGGGTCAAGCGCTGCTTTTATTTCGCGCAACACACGCAGTCCGGTCCCCAGTTCTTCTGCCATCCAGCCAGATTTGAGCAGCCCGACGCCGTGATGATGACTGATCGTACCTCCGGCATCAAGAACCGCCCGCATGCCGACCTCCCATACGCGGTAGTAGGTCTGCTCCGCGTCTTTGTCGGTTTTGCTGTCGCCTGACAGGAATGTGAAATAGAGGGCGCTGCCGGTTATGTACGGATGCGAAGCGTGGGCCATGACCATTACGCCTGTTGACTCAAGAGCAAGTTTGACCGACGAGTAAAGCTGCCGTAGGTCGCTCCAAAAACCAGCTACCTCCATGGTGTCCACAATCGCATATCTGCCCAGAGCGCCGTCGCCAGCTAGTAGCTTGCGGTAAGTGCCAGCGGCGTCGAATCGATGGGCCCACCAATGTTCCCCCAATTTGGGATCCACCTGGGCAACGTCACCTGCGAGCGCCAAGACAGCCTCGACCTCGTGAACGACGAGGATGCCTTCGAAACGAAGGATCAGCAAAGATGTGAATGAACCCTGGAAATTCACCCCGGCGTCGTTCGCATCGTAGAGTCGCGCTACCGCAGGACGCACGCCAGCCTGCATGATCCGCCGCACCAGATCCAGGCCATCATTGAACGACGGTGGTTGGAAACACAACCAAACAGATCCATCAGTAACTCTGAAAGCGGACAGAGTTGCCTCGGTGACGATTCCAAGGGTACCTTCAGCCCCCAAGAACAAACGCCACCAGTCTGGCCCAGTCGATGACCTTGGACTCGCCTTCGACTTGACGACGGTGCCATCGGGCAAAACGACTTCAACCGCCAAGAGACGTTCCTCGATGCCACCGTAGAGCGTTGACATCTGACCAGTGGCCTTGGTTGATATCCACCCGCCGAGCGTTGACAGGTGAAATGACTGGGGAAAGTGGCCGAGCGTCAGGGAATGTTCTCCCAACTTGCGCTCTAGAGCAGGGCCCATGATGCCGGCTTGAGCAGTAAAGACGAGGGATTCCTCGTCGACCTTCAAGACTTTTGCCATTGCGCCCATATCGACTAGCAGGGCGTCGGGGCCCGGCTCCGCAGCGCCAACGACCCCCGACCCAGCCCCCCATGCAACCACTGGGCGGCGGTCGGCAGCCGCACGCGAAAGGATTTCCGAAACTTCCTGTGTAGAAGTTGGACGAACAACATCACCTGGGTTGGGTTTTGGGTGGCCACTTCGCTCTGCCATTAGGGACAACGCCCACCAGTCATTGCGGTAGCGCTCGCGCCCAGGCATCAGATCTGCCCCACATAGGCGACGACCCCGCGGTTCACCGAAGCGGCTGCCGCCATGAGACCGTCGCGAAGCAACGGATCAAAGTTCGTCTCAGCGATCTGCCGCATAAGGTCGATCGTCTGTTTACACGAACGGATGAAGTCACCAGGGGTCGAAGTTTCATCCAACACTTCGTCGAGAGGGGCGCCGGATGACCACCGGTGGACGTTCTGTGCGAAACCGGCTTCAACTCCCCTGGTCATTTCGACACCAGCCCGACTTTCGGTGCGTTGGATACGTTCTGCGAGGCGAGTTACTTTAGAAAACAACCGTTGCGTGCTGGCCGTGGGAAGAACTCCCCCAATCTCGAACGGACCCCGGCTCTGAAAAACGAAAAGCGAAGCTGCGGCTGCAAGTTCGGCGGGAGTCAGGTCATCAAGCCATCCACGGGTGAGTACTTCTGACACCAGCAAGTCATTTTCATTGTAGATGCGAGAAAGAAGACTCCCTTTTGGGGTCAGGCTGAAGTTTTCTATGTATCCAAATTCATGCAAAACCCTCAGAACCTTGTCCAGCTGACGTGAAAGTGTTTGAGTGCGCGCGCGAACCCGTTTGCGCAGATTTTCATTCTCTTTTTGTAGCCGAGACTCGCGTTCAGCCCATTGACCATGTTTTTCTCGATCTACGCAGGTATTGCATGGGTGCTCAAGGAGTTGTGTCTCAAGATCACGAAGTTCGGTATAGCGCGCATCAGTGCGGCGACCTGAAGGGGGTGATTGTTTAGGAAGGACCATCTCATTCAACGCAGAAGCCAAACTCTTGCGCGACTGCATATCGAGGGTACGCGCGTCTCGTCCGTTCGAGGTTGGCACCCGCAATCTTGCAAGTTGGGTGGGGGCATAAGCGAAATCGCTTGGGCCTATTCTCACCACCCTGCGCGTACCAGTAAGCGCAAACAATCGTGATTCCCCGTGTTTCGAGCGATCCCGCCCAATCACTACAACCGGTCCTGCCAACTTGCCCTCTGGGATGAGCAAGACCTGTCCAACCGCTGCCGACGCCAGAACTAACCGGGTTTGTTCACGTTGTGCGTCGACCAACCCCTTGGCGGCGTTTCGCTTCAGGTCGGCGATTTTTTGAGACAGTCGCCAATATTCGATGAAGTCGCCCTTATGACACACCAACTTTTCTCGATACGAGACAAGATAGGCATCGTTGCGATCGATCAGACGCTCTAGAACCACAACGTCTTTGTCCGTGTGGAATTGAGCGAACGAGGAATTGAGTAGATGGTCCGCCTTTTCCCGTGAATAATTGCGCGCAAGATTGGTTGCCATATTGTAGGAAGGCTGAAACGAAGATACGAGGGGGAAAGTCCGAGTTGAGGCAAGGCCTGCGATCTGGTGAAATGGAATATCGCGCTGTTGCGGAATGACCGCATGACCAAGAACATCGATACCCCGTCGCCCGGCCCTTCCGGTCAGTTGCGTAAAGGCACCAGGCGTCAGCAACTCGTGGCGTTCCCCTCCGAATTTCGAAAGGCTCTCGATCACCACCGTTCGAGCTGGCATGTTGATACCGAGAGAAAGTGTTTCCGTCGCGAAGACCACTCTCACCAACCCTTGCTGAAACAGGTCCTCTACGGTTTCCTTGAACACCGGGATGAGACCAGCATGGTGGGCAGCAACCCCCAATTCCAAAGCGCGCATCCATTCTTTGTACCCAAGAACATCAAGGTCTTCATCGGGCAGATACGCTGTGCGCAACTCAGCCTGCTGTCTGATCGACGCCCGATCGGATGGATCGGTCAGCTTGATGCCCTCGCGCACACATTGCGAAACGGCCATGTCGCAGCCCTTACGGGAAAAGATGAAATAGATGGCGGGTAGCATCTCCTCGCCATTCAACAGTTCGACGACTTCTGCACGATTCGGGAAACGGCGTGACAGCACCTGACGCGACAGCGATTTCCCCCGCGATTTTCCCGATGGTGCTGGTGCTTGACGACGTCTTTCCCTTCTCATTATCTCCGCGTTGGGAACCTGTTCATCAGGTTCATTAGGGGGCCCGGTGAACATCGGATAGAGATCGGTTCCGATCAGATAGTTCTGATTGAGTCGGATCGGTCGTTTTTCCTCGATCACGGCGGTTGTCGGACCACGCAGGGTCTGGATCCATGAAGCGAATTCTTCGACGTTAGAGACGGTGGCTGACAACGAAACGATCTTGATGTCCATCGGTAGATGGATGATCACCTCTTCCCAAACGGCACCTCGGTACCGATCCTGCAGGTAGTGGACCTCGTCAAGGATGACGTACCGAAGACCTGTCAGCAGATCTGAGCGTTCGTAGATCATGTTGCGCAGCACTTCCGTGGTCATCACTACGATCGGGGCGGATGCATTGATGGAGTTGTCCCCGGTTAGTAGTCCCACCTTGTCTGCTCCATAAGCTGCAGCCAGATCTGAATACTTCTGATTCGACAGTGCCTTCAATGGAGTGGTGTAAAAGGCCTTCCCCTCTTCGGATAGCGCCAGCCAAACGGCGAACTCCCCGACAACTGTTTTACCTGAGCCGGTGGGTGCTGCCACAAGCACGGATTCGCCCACCGCCAATGCCTCGATGGCTAACGACTGGAAGCCGTCTAACTCGAATGGATACCTAGCCGTAAATTCAGCGACCACGCTTTGCTGACCCGTGACCTAGCCCCCGGGTGGTGGGACAGGAATAACTCCTGGAGGGCCGCCTCCTGGAGGGCCGCCTTCCGGCGGGGCTGGCGGTGGTGGAGGAGGAGGAGGTGCCTCCAAGTCTACGAGCGTCGGTGGTTGAAGAAGTGGGTTTGGCGATGCAGGGTCTTCCTTGGTGATCCCCAAGCGTATCTTTTCTCTCTCGATAAGCCTTTGCCCCTTCCCGAAGACGGATGTGGCATGACTGAATAGGTTGTACCCCTGCTTGATGGCTTCGTCGCGAAGAGCAGGATCTGTAAGAGAACCGGCCATCTGAAACTGTTTGATCGCGTCGATATAAACGACCGTTCCGTCTACAAGTAAAGCTCGGGCTTCAGTGAGAGCACTGAGTCGGGGCGGCACTTTCCGAGCCCTTAGTCCTGCATCGAGTTTTTGGAACTCCGTCAACCAGGTTTGGGTCTGCTCTTTGAAAGCATCCGGGGCCAATTTGCCATCCTTGAACTCCTGGGGTGCCTGGTTGATCGACGTGAAGACAGCTTCCATCGGTGAGCGGAGCGATTTAGATTTCTTCTCAAATTGTTTGACTACCCGGATGTCACTCTTGAGTTGGTCGTCGCGCTCTTGTTTGTTTGTGTAGAGGTTGTAACCAAGCCCAGCGAGGAAGACAATAAGTATTCCAGCAAGGATCCTCACGCCAAGGCGTTGATGCCATTCGAGGTGAACTCGATTAGGTGAGACTCGTGGGGCAGGCAGCGCCCCGCGTGCCTTGACAGGCTTGCGTGGCGGAGGCTGGCGACTCGCTTTTGACATTGAGTCGCAGAGTCTAACCTGCCCGACTACCCCTCGGCCAGAAGCCCGGCTAGATCATCTTCAGCCTGGAGCTCAAGATGGAAGTCCAGCAAGTCGTCGTAGGTGAACAACGGCCCGTCGAAAGCTCGAGGATCGTCATCGAGAATGGTTGGCTCCACCCCTCCCGAGAGCAGAAGTTGGATTATGCGGGAGTCCGCGGGTTTCGAGATATGGGAGATGCAGGTTGGGCACTCAAACCCGTAGGTGCTGCTCTCCTCGGTCCTTGCGATTAGAAGGGCGATATCAGCAGCGGTAACTTCCACTTCTCCGCACTGGGGGCAAGTTGCTTTGATGTTGGTCATTTGTCTTCTCCTTCTCATGCCCCTTTTGGCGGGGGCTCTATTCACTCTCCGTAGTTTTCGGCGCGGAAGTCACCAGATTGAGCCCAATTGATGTCGGGAATATTGCTTAGTGATAAGTAACTGGTCACCTTTGGGCAGGAAAGAACTAGTACAGCTGCAGGGGTGCATAAATATCAATGCCCTAAAAGACTCACGTCACGAGGCAAGATTGACGATAATCAACGCATGCCCCGACCGTCCAAAGAATCTTCCCACTCAGGCATACCCATTGGACTGATGCTCGTGTCAGTGACGCTTGCCTTTGGCATCGCACTTTTGATCTCGGCGCTGAAAGACCAACTGCCGACCATCGAGGGGCTGGATTATCGCGTGATCCAGTTTGGGTTAGTCATTTTGGTAGTCGCGTTCGGCTACTACACCTTCGACAGAGAAAAAAGATTTCGCAGGATAGCCGAGGATCTTGTCACGGAGCGCATCGAAGCGGCTCGACTCGGCGTGAAGCTTGACTATCTATCTGAAGTTCAGACCGAACGTGACACCATCGCCGGGCTTCTTCTCGCATCAGCCGATGCGATCTTGGCCGTCGATGTTCAACGTCGAGTGCAGCGCATGAATCCGGCTCTTCAAGAACTGACAGGAGTGAGCGAATTCCGTGCCACGGGTAAACGGTGTGAAGAGCTGTTCAACTGTCACCGAGAAAACGGTGAGTACGCTTGCGGACAAACCTGCCCCTTTGAAAAGGTTCTGACGACGGGAGACATGGTCACTGACCATGTCTTCGGGGCAACGAATGCAGCGGGGGCAACCAAATGGGTTGCTGGGGCTTATGCGCCGGTGCGCGATCTTGACGGCAATATTGTGCTGGCGATCGGCTCGATCCGTGACGTCACGTCGGGCAGAGAAATGGAACATCTGCAGCAGGACTTCGTTTCGATCGTCTCTCATGAATTACGCGGCCCCCTGACCGCGATCAAGGGATTCGTATCCACGTTGCTTCTCAAGTCTGACCGACTGTCTCCTGAAACGCGAGAAGAATTCCTCGTAACCATCAACGACCAAGCTGACCGATTGAACGAGTTGGTCGAAGACCTGCTCAACGTCAGCCGCATCGAGTCCAAGAGGTTGAAACTGAACCTAGTCGAGCTCGATGTCGAGGCGCTTCTCCGCAAACTTATGAGCCAATTTAGCGCGAAATGGGGCGATCGGATGATCATTATCGATGCGGACCCAGCTGCTCCACTGCTCATGGCAGACAATTCACGACTCGAAGAGATATTCATAAATCTTATAGACAATGCCGTGAAGTACTCCCCTGGTGGCGGTGACATCAACATCGGTATCGCGCAGAGAGCGGGGAGTCTTGAAGTGAGCGTCGAGGACCACGGGATAGGCATGAAGCCTGAAGACATCACGAATCTTTTCCGCAAGTTCCATCGAGTCTCTTCAACTGAAACGCGGGATATCGGGGGAACCGGACTTGGACTGTACATCGTTAAAGATCTAGTGGAAGCCCATGGTGGGCGGATAGTTGTTACAAGCGCGCCGGGGGTCGGCTCCACCTTTACCCTTAACTTCCCGCTGCGGCAGAATGCAGAGGCGGCAGGTCGGTGAAGATGGTTCGTTCTCGCACTCACGTGGAACGATCCAAGGATCCCAAATCTCAGCCTGACCTTCATCTTTCATCCCTTGCTGCAGCGTCCAAAGCAGTCAACACTGCGATGCACTTAGACGATGCTCTGCGATTGATCCTGAATCAAGCGAAACAACTCGTTGAAGCTGATGAAGGTTCGATCATGTTGCTTGACGACAATCAGTTACTCCACATCCGAATCTCCGAGGGCATACCCCCCGACGAGGCCCAGAAGGTCCAGATCGCACTGGGGGAAGGAGTGGCAGGCAAGGTGGCACTGGCCGGTGAACCCATGTTGATCACCGATCTTCCAGGCCAGCGGCGTTTTGAATCGTTCGTCCCTATGGAACGTGAACTTCACTCGGCCATCTGCGTACCCCTTTCCTTCAGTGGAGGAACGGTGGGCGTTTTGAATCTAAATATCACTCACCCCGGTCGACTGTTCACTCAGTCTGAACTGCGAGTCACGCAGTTGTTCGCCGAACAAGCGGCGATGGTGATCCACAAGGCTCAACTGCTGGAAGCGTCACAGGCAGCTGAGTTGGAACTGACAACGTTACTTGACGTAACGAGAGAGTTAGTGGAGATACTCGACCTCGAAAGGCTTCTTAACCGAGTCCTCGAGGGCGGACTCCGATTGCTGGGAGCGGATAAGGGTTTCATCTGCATCTACGACGATTCGACCCACCGCGTCACCCTCGGGGTCTATCGCGGCTTGATAAAAGACGATATGCGCCTGGTTTTCAATCACCCCGGGTTTCATCGCCTGCTCTCCGGACAGACGCCTGAACACCGACCCTTATCCGAATTTCAGCTTGACGGATTAGGCGCAAACGGTTCCGCTTATGTTTGTCCCATGAGAGGGGAGGACGCAACGCGCGTCCTAATGATCCTGCTCGACGATGGTCATAGGCCTGATCAGATCCGCCTATGTCATGCCTTTACGTCGCACGCCGTACTTGCCATACGCAACGCTCAACTGTACAACCGGCTCCATACCAAAGAGTCAGAACTTTCCTCGATCATCTACTCCATGTCTCATCCCGTCATTGTGGTCGATCAAAATGGCAGCCTGGCAGAAGCCAATCCGTCGGCTCAAGAACTCTTCCATTTTTCGCTGCGTTTTCTGAAGGGGCAGCCCATCATCGGACTACTGGGAGTTCCTGTACTCGAGGCTCTTCTGGGCGGTGAAAACGATGATGTGATCGAAGTGTCCGTGGGCGATCCAGTTGCGCGTATCTGGAAAGCTAAGGTCAGCGAAATCCATATCATCGGTGGTCGAGGAGGGCGCATCCTGATCATGGACGACATCACCGCGGAGAGAGAAGCTCAAAAACTAAAGGCTGACTTCGTTGCGGTCGTGGGTCACGAACTCCGGACTCCCCTGACAGTGGTCAAGGGATACATCAAGACGCTCATCCGACGCGGCGATGACCTGTCGGCTGAACAAACCAAAGAAGCCCACAGGACCATAGATGCCCAGACTCAGCGTTTAGAGAGATTGGTCGAGGATCTCCTGTATGTCAGCAGGATCGAGACCTCTCGTCCCACGCTACATCTACAAAGCACGGACATCGTGGAACTCGCACATGGTCTGCTTTCCGAATTCAAGATGGCTAACCCCGACCGCGAATTCACCCTAATGGGTCCATCAACATTAAGTCTGATGCTGGATAGGACAAAGATTGAGCAAGCCCTCTATCACCTGCTGGACAATGCTTGCAAGTACTCAGTCGAAACATCCCCAGTCAAGGTGGAACTAACAGAGGAACCCTCACATGTCATCGTAGGCGTTGTCGACAAAGGCGTCGGTATGTTATCGGGCGATATCCCTTTGATCTTCGATCTGTTCCATCAGGTCGATTCTACGAGCACCCGAAGAGCAGGGGGAACCGGTGTTGGGCTGTACATCTGCAAGTCCATGGCGGACGCACATAAAGCTCAAATCACTGTGGACTCGGTCTGGGGAAAGGGTACGACCTTCCGGATACGGATCCCAAAGGACGTGAATCAGTCAGCGTAACGTTCACGCAGGCGTTTCGCCCTGTTAATAACCGCATCTGCCAACGTGGTGGGCGTGACAACTCGTGCATTCGGCCCCAATCGCAGAAGCAGCCTTTCGAGCCAAGCGGTACCTCCCGCGGCAAGTTTGATGCGAGTCCATCCGCCAGGCAGCACTTCGCTTTCCAATGTTCGATACTGGTCAAGAACCCATTTGGCTTGCGGAGCAAGTTCTAAGACAACCTCCGTTGCGTCGGTAGCCTGTAAGTAAAGGCCCTCGTACTTAGAAAGATCGATGTCTTGTGGGATGTCGGCCTTGGTGTCGAGTATCAACACATCTTTGATGCGGTCGAGTCGAAAGATCCGTTCGTCGGTGACCTTGTGACACCATCCAACTAGGTACCACCGTCCCGACTGAAGGAACAGGGCCCATGGGTCGACGTCGCGCTCGGTCATCTCTTCCCTTGCTTGAGATTGATGTCGGATGTGCAAGCGCCGTCCCTGCTGGATAGCTTCACTGATAGCGCCGACCTCCTTGGCTTGACCAACATCAACACTTACACGCGACAGAGCCTCTGGGCCAAGAACATCCGCAAGGCGAGCCATTGCCTTTACTAGGTTCGCATCCGGCTCTCCGGCGGCAGCCAGAGCTTGAGCCGCCGAGTACAGCAATAAGGCCTCGGCAGGAGTAAGTCTTTGTGGTCTTGAGAAATAGTCCGCAAGCCTAATCACAACCTCTCCTCGAACCACGCTGGCTTCTATGAGGTCGCCAGGGGAATACCCAGGAAGTCCGCACATCATAAGTAGGTCAAGATCCTTGATGAGAGTCGCCTTGTTGATCTCGAAGCGCTTACAGACCTCATCAACCGAAACTCCAGGGCGCTGGATCACGTATGGCACCATCAGCAGAAGCCGTCTGAACCGCCCCACCAACTTGTCAACCACAGATGAGGTCCAATCTGTCTCGAACGAGGCCCCTAAGTTCGGGGGGTGCAATAACTTCTACTCCATCGTCGAACCACAGTAGCCAGGAGATAAATCCCGGCGCATCCGTGACTGATATATCGGCAGTGGCGCTGCCGTCGTGCGCCCAATCCAAAGTGAGCCAAGGTGAGCCCCGTTCAACCAGCCAGGCGGTGCTCGGATCGAATCTTACTGTTGCCTTCATCTGTGGCTCACCTTGAACGAAGGGAGGCAACTCCAACGCGGTTGCAGGGTTGAACCCCTCTGGGATAGCAAACTCAAAGGCCGGACCTGATGGGTCGTTGTAATGGATCTCGCCGTCGATCCTATCGAGTCGAAATGTTCTAGGTTCGTCATGGTCATGGTCGCGTCCGACTATGTACCATGCGCCTTTGCGATGGACCAATCCATATGGATCAACCCGTCGAGTTCGCTCGCCACTTGCACTCCTGTACTTGAACGTGACCGACTTTCTTTCAGTGACGGCCTCAAACGCCCGCGGCAGGGTTGGCAAGCTAAGACCGAAGTCTGCCGTCACGCGCGATGAAAACACATCATCGGCGGGCTCATCACTTCCGAGTTTCATCATCGCTATCCTCACGCTCGCTGGATCTTGAAGACGCAACAGGCCAGCCGCTACCCAAAGCGAAGCCAGTTCCTCGTCGCTAAGTTCCAACTGAGGCAGGTAATAACGTTCCTTAGGGATCTTGTATCCCTCGTCGAAACCCCAGGCGTCAGTGTCGCCCCGTTCAACTGGAATACCCATCTCGCGCAATTCGTCCTTGTCGCGCTCAAACATACGCTTGAAAGATTCCCCTTTGTCCTGGTCATAACCTGGGATGGTGCGTTGAATCTCGTCGGCTGTTACCGGTCGAGTCGCATTTAGCAACATGATCATCAAGTTCATAAGACGCTCAGCCTTGCTGCTCATTCGGCGCTTTCATAGATCATGTCCGCCGCAAGCATCCCAGCGGCGCCCGCTGCCTCAAAGAAGGCGGGATCATCTTTGAAGTTGCGACCCATAGTGGTTGGTTCGAGGTCGAAGGCCGCTAACGCGTTGGCAGTTTCCCAGGAGTCGACGATGCGAACATCATGCATCTCGGCTATGCCGCTTTCGGCAAGATCCTCCATCACGAGCGTCAGTTGCCCGATATCGAGGTCGGGCACCGCAATGGTGCAACGAGTCGATGTAGCGAATCGCAGCGCCGACAGGGTGTGATGGCTTACCGACCGATGACGTTCTCGGTCGTCCGCGAACGAGATGCGCAAAGCGGCTACTGGGCGCCCGCCCAGCGAACCAGCCGCCGACAAGACTTGGCCCTGCTCCATACCTGTATGACCAAGCAACGTCGCGGTGCCGACTATCCCAGGACCCATCGCCACGATGGTTACGTCCGCATTCAGCACTTCACTTGCTGCAACCAACGCAGAGAAAACGTTTACAGATTCGAGGTCACCCCCAAAGGCGTGACCACAAGTGATAGTGGCATCGATGACCTTTCGTTCCTCAAGGGTGGCGACAAGGTCGCTGTGGGCGATCGGAAGCGCAGCCCCGTCGGTCATGACATACACAAGTTTAAGGTCGGGATCAGCATGTTTAAGCATCGCTGCAACAGGAGCTAGCTGTGAATGCAGTCCGCAGGCTACGACAGGCATCCCCTCTAAAGAACAGGCAGTGGCGAGTTGGTCGTGATGCGGACTTTCAGGTGCCTCAGCCACCAGAGTGTTCACCTGCCATGGCGTGTACCGCATCTTCAAGACGTGCCCCTTCGTCTTCGAATCAAACTTTGTTTGTCGAAGGTTCCAAAGAACAAAGTCATCACCACCGGTCCCCAGACCAAGATCGACTCCGGTTGTATTGAGAATTACGGTATCGCCAATATCGATGGGGCCCGTGAGATCAACGAACGCCGTCGCTCGCCTTTTCACACGTCCGACCTGAACTTGTAGTCGAACAAGGCCTTTTCGAGTATCAAGGATCTTGGAAACGATCGCAGTTTGGAATCTCGGCATATTAAAGAGACGCTATCAGCCTGTCTACCCGGTCGTCTTTTGAGCGAAATGGGTCTTTGCACAGAACTGTCCGTTGGGCTTGGTCATTCAATTTCAAGTGCACCCAATCGACGGTGTAGTCGCGGCGCCTTTTCTTGGCTGCCCTAATGAACTCGCCTCTTAACTTTGCCCTGGTGTTCTGGGGAGGTTCGAGTTTCGCAAGTTCAATGTCCTCATCGGTAACATACCGATCAGCTAAGCCGTTGCGCTCGAGCATGTAATAAAGCCCCCGGCGGCGACTCACGTCGTGATATGCAAGGTCCATCAACGCCAATTTCGGATGACCAAGTCCCATGCCATGTTTCGTCTGATAGGCCTCGATCATTCGGTATTTCATCACCCAGTCAACCTTGGTATTGAGTTGCATGAAATCGCTTTCCAGAGCGACGAGACACTCTTCCCATGCTCGGACGACTTCTTTCATCTCCGGGTCATCTCTGCGCTCCACATATTTGGCAACGCGATTTAGGTATTCCCATTGAAGTTCGATGGCTGTTGCTTCGCGTCCACTAACAAGACGAACCTTCCGCCTGCAGGTGAGGTCGTGAGATATCTCGCGGATCGCCCTGATGGGATTTTCAAGCGTGAGCTCTCGCATCACTATCCCTTCTTCGAGCATCCTCAAAAGGATGGCCGTTGTCGCTACCTTCAACCAAGCGGAGTATTCGCTCATGTTCGAATCGCCAACGATGACATGCAGTCTACGGAACTTCTCTGCATCGGCGTGCGGTTCGTCACGCGTGTTGATGATTGGCCTAGACCTGGTCGTGGCAGACGACACTCCCTCCCAAATGTGCTCTGCCCGCTGCGAGATGCAATACAAGGCACCCCTTGCGGTTTGCAAAACCTTCCCCGCGCCCGAAAATATCTGGCGAGTAACGAAGAATGGGATGAGGATCTCAGCCATCTTGCCGAATTCGCCGTACCGACTCACCAGATAATTCTCGTGACACCCATATGAGTTGCCGGCAGAATCGGTGTTGTTCTTGAACAGATAAACCTGCCCTGCGATGCCCTCTTCGCGAAGACGCTTTTCAGCGGCGGTGACGAGCGACTCCAGGATCCGCTCCCCCGCCTTATCGTGGGCTACGAGGTCGTGGATGCTGTCACACTCAGGGGTCGCGTATTCGGGATGCGAGCCAACGTCAAGATAAAGACGAGCGCCGTTCTCAAGGAACACATTCGACGAGCGTCCCCAAGACACCACCCGACGAAATAGATAACGCGCTACTTCATCGGGCGAAAGCCTGCGCTGACCTCGAAAGGTGCAGGTAACCCCATATTCATTTTCCAAACCGAAGATCCGTCGCTCCATACCCGAATCATCGCACGGGTCGTGGCAGAATCTAGAGCGATGAACACCGTAGACATAATCATCGCTGTGGTTCTTATCGGCGCGCTAGTTAATGGCTTTCGACAGGGTGCCGCCATGCAAGTCTTGTCCTTCGGCGGATTCTGGGCCGGGTTGGGCATAGGCGCCGCGCTGGCCCCCTTCGCGGCACGAGCCGTTGGGAGTCCCCTGTCGCGCGCCGCCACCTCTTTGCTGGTCACTTTTGGTGCAGCCATGATTCTCAGCACGGTTGGGCGAATGCTGGGTACCCGCGTATGGGGTTTCCTGAAGCGCAAGCGTTTGGGTGCAGTCGATTCGGGGTTGGGTGCCGCCATAGCCTTCGTTGCAACCGGACTGATCGTCTGGCTCACCGCGACCGTTGTTGCCACTTTGCCGCTCCCAGGAGTCGTTCGCGCAGTTCATGACTCAGTCGCCGTGCAGACATTGACAAAACAACTGCCCCCAGCTCCCGCCATCTTCGCCCGACTGTCTCCGCTTTTTAGCGTCGCGGGTTTCCCGCGAGTCTTCACAGGGTTAGAACGTGATCCAAGCGCTAAGGTCTCGCCTCCCACTGATCCCCAGTTCAAAGCGGCTGTGACGGCTGGGCGCACATCGACTGTGCGGATCGTAGGTACTGGATGTGGTGGCATCCAAACAGGTTCGGGTTTCGTTGTATCGCCGGGACTTGTGATCACGAACGCCCATGTTGTGGCTGGCATTGATCGACCGGTCGTGCAGGATGCTAAGGGCAGTCACCAAACGACGAGTGTCTACTTCGACCCCAACCTCGATATCGCCATCCTTAAAACCAGCGGACTAGCGGGAAAGCCACTAGCACTGTTAGCAGGCTCAGCACCAAGAAGTCAGACCGGAGCGGTCTTGGGCTTTCCCGGTGGCGGTGACTTCACCGCGGTCGGAGCTGCCGTCATGGATGAATTCGATGCGATCGGGCGGGACATCTATGGTGAGCGGGTTACCAGTCGCCACGTTTACCAACTACAAGCCAAAGTTCACCCCGGCAACTCCGGGGGTCCTTTCATAACTCCAAAGGGCCAGGTAGCGGGGGTGATCTTTTCACGATCAGTTGCGCGCGAAGATGTTAGTTATTCGATAACAACGGATCAACTAACGGGCCCCCTGCAGCAAGCTCAACAGGGAAAGCGGGCCGACACTGGCCCGTGTGCAAATTAGGCCAGGATAGTTGTTAGTTCTTTCTGGGTGACCCGTCTGAACTTTCGCCTTTGCAAGTTGCGGTCTAGAACGGCTACTTCCAAGCTCTTCTCCGACACCTCACGCTCCTCAGGAATACCCAGAGCCTTGACTCCCAGCTTCACAGCCTTCGCCAATGTCATGTCCTTCTTGAAGTGTTCTCGGCAGTAAGTGGAGAGCTGCTCTGACTGACCACCCATGGCAACGAAGTCTTCTTCGTCCGCAACTGAACCGTCATACAGGATGTGAAATAGCTCATTGGTCTTCGAATCGGCACCTACCTGAGCAACGAGGATCTCTATCTCGTAGGGTTTCATTGCTTCCGTGAAGATCTGGCCAAGTATCTGGGAATAATCGTTGGCGAGGCCTCTTCCTGTCACGTCATCGCGCGAGAAGGAATAACCGCGGATGTCTGCTTGACGGATACCGTGCCTACGAAGAGCCTCGAACTCGTTGAACTTACCAACGCCTGCGAATGACATCCGGTCATAGATCTCAGAGACTTTGTGCAAAGTTGATGACGGGTTTTCTGCGATGAACGAGATGCCATCTTTATACACAAGTGCTATCACCGACTTGCCGCGTGCGATCCCCTTGCGCGCGTAGTCAGCCTTGTCCTTCATGAACTGTTCCGGGGATACGTAGTAAGGCATCGACATGGCTATTTGATCGAATCGGTTGCGCCGGGAACTGCTTCTTTACCCACGACTGCTCCTGCTGCCTTACGTTCTTCCAGAAGGGCGTCGAACAAGGTTGCGATGTCGTTGTCATCGATCTCAACGAACCCCTCGGCTGCTATCGAAGCTATGTTCGGATAGATTCGCCGAAGAACGTCGGGCCCGCCCGTACCGACGTCTTCTTCTGAGGCATCGAAGAGTGCTTCAAGAGCAACCTTCACAGCGTCGTCGCGGGATATGTCGCCACGGTATCGTTTCTTTAGACTTGCACGGGCGTCACGACCGCCAGAACCAGTTGCCCAGAAGTCACTTTCTTCGTAGCGACCACCAGTGACGTCGTACTTAAAGATGCGCCCCAACAACTGTCGCTCATCGAACCCCGCAAAAAGCGGAACCACCGCTAAGCCCTGCATGGCCATAGCAAGGTTGGCTCGAATCATCTGAGCAAGTTTGTTGGCCTTGCCTTCCAAACTCAAAGTCGCGCCCTCGATCTTTTCGTAATGCTCTAGTTCGGTCTGGAACAAACGAGTCATTTCGATCGCTGGCCCAGCCGCCCCTGCGATGGCAACAGCCGAATGGGAGTCGGTAGCGAATACCTTCTCGATCGACCGATGGGCTATGGAATAGCCTTCGGTGGCCCTGCGGTCCCCCGCGATGACCACGCCTCCTTGATAGCGAAGCGCCAGGATAGTCGTCGCATGTGGAATCTCCAGGGGTATTTGAGGGTTCGCCACGAAGGGCGTGGGCTGTGAACCCGCGGCAGCGAGAGCGTCACTAAATGAAGTAGGACCGTGGCCCCATGCCCCCTGGGCCCCCTGGGCCCCCTGAGATTGCGTAATCTTCACTCTCCGCCCTTCTGGATGTATGAACGAACGAATTCCTCTGCATTTTCTTCAAGTACTTCATCGATCTCGTCCAGTAGTTTATCGAGGTCTTCCGTATTCTTCTTTTCAGC
>JBDSRR010000159.1:0-15349 GCA_039929185.1 Actinomycetota bacterium | reverse complement strand
GTTCGCACCAACATAATCGAATGGATGAGGCATCATCTATATGGCACCCCCCTTCGCTCGGAATTGGCCAACAACGATTTCATCTATGCGCAAGATGGCCTGCTAGCACCCGGATGGGGCAGCGACTTCGTCTACACGAACTACGACGCCGCTGCGACCAATACCCCCGAGGCGCTCGGGGTTCCAACGCCGTCGGTGATGATCACTGGTCCCGTAGCGTCGAGTTACGCCGACGTAACATTTTTCCAAGGCAATGTCGATGATCAGAAAGAGCCCGGCCGGGCCCCCAACTTTGATGCGCCAGGAACAGCCGTCGCGTGGGATCTTCCAGTTGGACCCGCTGGCCTTACTCTTGCAGGGGTTCCTCGCTTGACTATGGACTTCACAACGACTTCGTCTGACCTGTTCCTGTTCGGAAAATTTTATGACGTCGATCAAAACGGCAAAGCGCATGTCATCTATCACCAAGTGATGGCAACGCGCGCTAGTGGAACGCAGGTTACGTTCGATCTGACTGGGCTAACCGCCAGGTTCGCTCAGGGCCATACTTTGCGGCTTGTCGTTTCAACGAGCGATGCCATGCATTCTGCCAGCAGAAGTCCAGGGGTTACGACGGTTTCCGGCGGGAGTTTGCGGCTGCCTATAGTTGCGGGGTCGCTGCTCTAGCGTTCGCGAGGAACGGGCACGAAGCGGCGGTGCCTATATATTGCAAGGGTGCCCCAGTTCTCAAGCGGTGACCCAGTACTAGATGCCCGCCTTAGGGAGTTGGTCGATAAGCTCGACCCAGTCGATGCTCAACTCGTCTTCGACATGCTGGCCACCGCGATGCGACTGGCGAACGACCCCATCAGTCGTCTTGATCGCAAGATCGCATCTAGCGCACTTAAAGAGATGCGCTACGCCTTCAGCGTTTTTGCTCCTTATAGAGACATCAGAAAAGTCACGGTGTTCGGGTCATCTAGGACCGGCTCGACGGACCCGGAATATGCAGTGGCAAAGCAGCTTGGCGAGAAAATGGCAGCGCTCGATTGGATGGTCGTCACCGGTGCGGGGCCCGGCATCATGCATGCCGCTAATGAGGGAGCAGGCGGAGCCAAGAGTTTCGGGGTAAACATAATGCTGCCATTTGAAGCGAAGGCCAATCCAGTAATAGCGGACGACCCGAAATTGATGAACTTCAAGTACTTCTTCACGCGCAAATTGATGTTCATCAAAGAAGCAGACGCGTTCGTGCTTTTACCTGGAGGTTTTGGCACGTTGGACGAAACATTCGAGTTGTTGACGCTGATCCAAACCGGCAAGAGCGATCTTCATCCCATCATCCTGCTGGATCGTCCCGGGGGCGATTACTGGCACCACTTCGATGAGTATCTGCGGAACAATCTACTCACCGCTGGCTATATCTTCGAAAGTGATCTTGACTTGTTCACTATCACGGACAACGTTGACTCGGCGATCGCAGAGATTCTCAAGTTTTATCGCGTCTACCATTCCCAACGTTATGTTCGAGATCGTCTGATCATTCGCCTACTCAAAGAACCTACAGATGCCGAGATCGCTCTGTTGTCTTTAGAGTTCAAAGACATCCTTGGCAAACCCATCGAAAAAGTGTCGGTGTCGGCGCCAGAGATCCGCGATAACGACGTCGTTGACCTGCCTCGTATAGCGCTTGATTTCGACCGCATGCATGCAGGTCGACTTCGCAGATTGGTTGACCGGCTGAACGACCTTTAAGCGGTCGACGCCTCTTTGCGTTTGTCGAGCCACAACTCTTTGGCGATCACCTTTATCGAAGCCGCCGCCGGTACGGCCAGCAAGACTCCTACGACCCCCAACAGTTTTGCTCCCACCAGCGCAGCGATGATGACCGCCAGCGCGGATACGTCGACCGTTCGCTTCATCACCCGGGGGCTAATGATGTAGTTCTCGATCTGCTGATAGACCAGGAAGAAGATCGCTGTTGCGATACCTGGTCCGACTCCCGTGAAAAAAGCTACCGCCACGCAAACTGCAGCACCTAACATGGCGCCGACCATTGGGATCATGTCGGCGATAGCGACCCACATGGCGAGTGCCGCAGGAAATGGAACCCCGATGAGCCGCAAAGCGATAAAGGTCACAACGCCAGCGATGATGGAGATGAAGATATTTCCTTCCATCCATCCACCCACTTTCGAGAAGACGAGATCGGTCATATCCAGGGTTTTTCGCCGCTTCGAAGTTGGAACCAGGGTCGATGCTTGTTGCTTTAACTTGGGAAGGTTCGCGAGTATGTAAATAGTAAGAGCGACGATTACCAGTGCGTCGGCGAAAGTAGCAGCGATCGTTCCGAGCGACCCGGCGACCTTGGAGGCGAATCGCTTAAGTTTCTTGGTGACTTCGAACCTTCGTTCAATGGAACCCAGGAGCGTGGAATCGTCTTGCAATTGTTTCTGATACTTGGGAAGGTCGTCTATAAGGTTTGCAACCTGACTGGCTATAGGCGGCACTATCGAGGCAAAGAAAAGCGCGAAGAAAGCGACGACTGCTGTCAGCATCAAGGTGACAGAGAACTTTCGGCTTTTTACATATTTCTGGATGAATGCGACGGCGGGTTCCATGGCGATGGCCAGAAATGCCGCAACCCCTACGAGCAGCAAGATGTGGCGGATCATGAACAAGCCCGTGAGGGCGATGAGCGTGCCTGCAACTGCCAGGGTGATACGTACAACATCGCGAGTTCTCACGGGTATTGATTGTCTTTCAATCAGACTCAGCCTCGGCGGATTTGCACGTGTTAGGCTCGAACCATGACGTCCAGATACAAGCTGGCTGCCATCAGCGTGGTTGCCTTAGTCCTGCTCCTCCCCTTAGATGTTGAGGCTGCTCCGTCGCGCCAGGACGTGCAAAGCCAGCTCGACAAGCTTTCCAAGCAGATCTCGGTGCTTGACGAAGAATTCAACGTGGCTCGCATCGAATTGGCCAAGGTCGAATCAAGGGTTCGGGTGGCTCGTCACGACAAAACCCAAGCAGACACCCAACTATCCGAACTAGGCGATGTGGCCTCACGAAGAGCTGCAGCGCTTTATCGGGCTGGGCCCCCAGATTATGTTCTTGCTTTTTTCACATCTAGCAATCCCTCGCAACTCAGTCGCCGTCTCGCCGCCGTGAAGCGTGTTAATCGGTGGGAATCGGCCTTGGGTGACTCGCTGAAGATCGCCGGCGAGGATGCCGATGCGTCTGCTGCGGCGCTGGAAACTCAACGCATTCGCGCCAAGAGCGCCAGAGACGCGATCGAACTAAAACGCAAGGGGCTTGTAAGCGCGATCGCTGATCAGAAAAGACTGCTGGACAAGATCGTCGCCCAAGAGACCGCAGCCGCCCGTGTTGCGCGGGTAACTCGACAAAGGGCTGCCAAGGTTGTTCCACCGGTTCCCAACGATGTCGCCGCTTCTCCGCGCGCCCGCATCGCGTTGGAGACTGCATATGCACAGATAGGCAAACCGTACCGGTGGGGAGCTGCCGGGCCAGATTCATTCGATTGCTCAGGTCTCACCATGTATTCGTGGGCCAAAGCGGGCGTCTCATTGCCACATTCATCGCGTGCCCAATTCTCGTCAACTCCGCGCGTGTCCCGCGAAGCCTTGCAGCCCGGCGACTTGGTCTTTTTTGGTTCGCCCATCCACCACGTGGGGATGTATGTGGGCAACAACAACATGATCAATTCTCCTGAAACGGGGGACTTTGTTGGCATCCGTTCTATGCAACGGCGGGACTACGTCGGAGCCGGGCGCCCTGGCGTATAAGGTTTAGTTGGACACCTCCCGGGTGTTGTCTCTTCTCGCCCTCGTTTATATCGGTGGTCGAATCGGCGGCTGGGTGGCCGAGCGGCTCAAGCAACCTCCGGTGGTGGGTGAGATCGTGTTTGGCGTCTTGCTGGGTCCCGCCGTTCTAGCCTGGGTGCCCTCGCATGACACTGCTCTCGAAGCCCTTTCTGAACTTGGGCTCATCTTTTTGATGTTTACGGTTGGGCTTGAGACTGACCTTTCAGCGATGCGACGCTCAGCACGATCGGCTGTTGGTGTGGCGATAGGGGGAATGGTCGTTCCCTTCGTGCTGGGCTGGGGATACATGCAACTGACCGGTGCCAACGATCTTGAAGCTCTCTTCTTGGGCACGGCCCTTGTCGCAACCAGTGTTGGAGTTACGGCACGCATCCTTGGTGACCTCGGCAAATTATCAACCGACTTTGCTCGAACCATCCTTGGCGCGGCGGTTATCGATGACATCTTGAGCCTGCTTCTGTTGGCAGTCGTATCGGGTTCGGCCACCGGGCCGTCGAGCATCGCAGCGATCGGTCTTATAGCGATCACATTTGTGTTGGTCGTGACCGTCGGGGGCCGAGCGATCGTAAAGCGCGTCCGAGAACCGTCCATGGCGGTCGCCATTGCCGTTGCTCTGTTATTGGCAGCAGTGTCGTCTCGTGTTGGCTTGGCAGCGATCATCGGCGCCTTTCTTGCTGGCGTCGTATTCGCAGACGTGCCAAACATCCGTGGAAAGTTCCTACCACTAGTGACGCTTCTCGTTCCCTTCTTCTTTGTTCATATCGGAACCTTGATACAGCCGGGACCGATCTTAACGATCGCCGCTGTAACTGCCATAGCGATAGTCGGCAAGTTTTTTGGAAGCGCGTTGCCCGCGATGCGCTCGGGGTTTGCGAACGCGTCGATGATCGGAGTGGGGATGATCCCACGAGGCGAAGTGGGCATCATCGTGGCTCAGTTGGGGCTGTCACTGGGGGTTATCGACACTGAACTCTTCGGTGTAGTCGTAGTGATGAGTGTAGTTACTACTCTCGTAACGCCGCCTCTTCTAACAGCTCTTGCGAAGCGGGCTGCTTGAGGTAACGATCGAACCAATCGGTCAGTTACCGGCGTGGCCAATGTTCGACAACTCCGCGCGTTTCCCGCGACCACAATGGGTATTTCGGCATCCGTTCCATGCAGCGAAGCGATTAGGTCGGAGCAGGTCGACCTGGCTCGTAGCGTAGCTAACGCCCGTGTGCTAGCGTGACCATCCGCCAGAAATTCCTACGAAGAATTAGGAGGGACACGACATGCACGTACAAGTGGTTACTTTTGGGCTTAATGGAATCACTGAGGAGCAGTATCACCAGACATGCGATGGCGCGACGGCAACCTTCGCGGCCCTTCCGGGACTTCTCTCCAAGACTTGGCTGCGCAACGCCGATGCAAACACGTATGGAGGCGTCTACCTTTGGCGCGATCGGGAATCCTACGAGGATTACGTAAAGGGTGAGGTTTTCAAGTCCATCCAGAATGACCCGTCGCTCGTTAATGTCGCTTCCAACGATTTCGATGTCTTTGAGGACTTGACCAAGGCTACTCAGCCGGTACTTTCTATCGTCTGAGATTTAAGGTATTGATCGAACCAATCGATAACCATCTTCATCCTCTGCACTCGATGACGAGGCGCACCTGACCGAGACATCTCATGGCCTTCGCCCGGGAATCGCGCGAATTCAACTTCACGTCCCAACAGTTTCAGTGCGGTGAAGAGTTCCTCTGCATGCTCGATCGGGCATCGCAGATCGTTTTCAGAGTGGATGATCAGCAATGGCGTCGTTATGTTTTTGACGTATGTGATGGGGGACTGACGCAGGTATTCCTCATGGTCTTCGAAATATGCCGCGCCCATCGCGCGTGAGTAATAGGTTGCATAGTCGCAGGCGTAGCCCTGAGTAAGCATGTTGTTCACCGCCCGTTCGGATATGGCCGCTTTGAAGCGGTCGGTGTGGCCGACGATCCACGACGCCATGTATCCGCCGTACGACCCACCCAAAACACCTGTGCGTTCAGCATCTATGAATGGGAATCGCTCGATGGCCTCGTCTGTAACGGCCATCAAGTCTTCGAAGTCGACGGTTCCCCACCCCGTTCCTGGCGCTTGTGTTTTTGGTCCGTTGATCGCTTGCCCCCATGCTTGGCTGTAGCCCGCTGAGCCTCGTGGGTTCGAATACACCACGACGTAACCGGCGCCAGCGTAACTGTGGAACTCGTCAAAGAATCCGTTCCCGTATTGGGTGAACGGCCCTCCGTGGATGTTGAGAAGCATCGGATATTTGGTATCGGCATCGAAGTTTGCTGGCCGGATGATCCATGCTTCGACCTCGCTGCCATCCTTTGACATAGCGGTGAACCGTTCTGGAGAAACGAGTTCACGGTCGTCCAATGATGCCCCGGACCAAAGGCATTCGTCGCCGACCCAAACCGATGCAAGCTCCGTGGCATCAGTCCAAACGGTCGCGTGAGTGTCGCGGCGGAGGTCAAGACCAGTTATCTGCCGATCACCGCCGATCACTTCCTGCGGTGCAGATGACCCATCGGTCCGGACTTTGTAAACAGGCATGTTGCCGGAGTCCTCGATGGAAAAGTAGATGTCGTTGCCAGACCAGATCGGTTCTCGAACCGCGGGGTACGTGGAGGCGTTTCGATCTAGAGAGTTCGTCAGTATGCGTATCTGTTTTGAGGCGAGATTCAACACGCCCACTCGGCCATGAAAGGCTTCCGCGCTTGTGGCAGAGGACCACTCGAACGCGATCTCGGATCCATCGGGGCTGAAAGATGGCTGTGAGTAGAACCCCTTCGGTTCGGTGATCTGCGTGATGTGCAAGGTTTCGATGTCTAACAAAAAGAGGTCTGTTCGAAGATCAAGGTCCCAGGTTTCATGGCGCGCACCTGCGAACGCGATGCTCTTACCGTCGGGGGCCCACGAAAATCCAATGATGCGCGCATCTCGTTCAGTCAAGGCCTTGGGCTGAGTGTTGCCCTCGCTGACTTCAATCAGAAAAAGTCGAAGTGGACGGTCGATGGTCCACCCCACGTCATCGAGCCGATAAAGGATCCGCGAGATTATGCGCGGCGGCTTGTCACGATCCTGTGTATGTCGGTAAACCTCATCGTCCCGGTCCCGGGTAAGCAGCGCTATGTGGGTTGAATCTGGCGACCACTCCAGGCTTTCAATCCCTTCGGTGAATTCGCAGAGGCATCGCGATTCGCCACCATCTAGCGGTGCGATCATCAAGCGGCCCCCCGCGTCTTCATTCTTAACGTAGGCGAGCCATCGACCGTCAGGCGACCATCGCGGGACTCCGTCCTTAGCTCCCCCCGTGAAGGCCCCCGTGAAAGGGGCGTAACCTTCGGTGCCACCAACCCATACTTGGCTCTTATAGTCGTTGGCTTCGCGGTCGATGGTTTTTACCACGAAAGCGACGCGTCGAGCATCGGGTGAAAGACGCGGGTCGGTGACCTTAACGAGGTCGTATATATCTTCGGGTTGAAATCCTTGCATGTTCAAACGCTACTCGAACCAGCCAGGAAGGGCATCCATGAAAGTTTCATCCGCCAGATTGGTTGAAGGAAATATCTTCCCTGGGTTTAGCAACCCCTTTGGGTCAAAAACCTCTTTTATGTTTCGCATCAGGTCCACAGTTAGCTCTCCCATCTCCGCCGTGGCGAATTCGCGCTTGATCGCGCCGAGGCCATGTTCGGCTGAGACCGTACCGCCGAGGTCGATCGCCGCTTGAAACATCGCTGATGCGGCCTTCGCAACCCGTGACAAAGTCTGCGGGTCGCGGTCTTCGAAGATCAGACTTGGATGGATGTTGCCATCGCCAGCGTGACCAAAAACCGCGACCTCGACGTTGGCTTCTTTAGCGATCTGGTGGATGCGTTTGATCATCTCGGGAACCTTGGCCACCGGAACACCCAAGTCTTCTGAAAGTCGATGGCTTCTTCGTGCCATGAGTCGTTCACCGATGGCCCGTCTTGCGTCCCATAGTTGTTCGCACTCTGCCTCGGTCATGCCGATGGCGATCGATGTTGCGCCAGCATCGTTAAGTTTTTCGATGGCGAGAGTGGTCTTGGACAGGTCGTCGTCGAACTCGACCAATAACACGGCGGCAGCGTCCGACGTAATCGTTTCGGGAAGAAGATCGGCAACATAAGAAAGACTGGACCGGTCGATCAACTCGCAAGCAACCGGCAAGATGCCCGATGCGAAGAAACCTGCCACAGCATTTGCCGATGCATCCACCGATCCGAATGCAGCAAGCAGTGTTGTTCGTGAGTCTGGCAACGGGACGAGTCGCAGTGTCGCTTGCGTGACTATGCCAAGAGTTCCTTCCGACCCAACGAACAATTGAGAAAGTCGATAACCAGCCGACCTCTTTCGCGACTTGCCCCCAAGGTTTAGAACGCGCCCGTCGGCTAGAACAACTGTGAGTCCCATAACGTACTCGGCCGTTACTCCGTACTTAAGACAACTTGCACCACCTGCATTGGTTGCGATGTTTCCGCCGATAGTGCAAGTCGCCATGCTGGCTGGATCGGGGGGATACATAAGGCCGAAGTTTCGAGCGGCATCTTTGATGGCTAGGTTAATGGCGCCAGCCCCCACTACCGCACACATCGACGGGGCATCGATGTCGATGCCAGTCAAACGATCAAGACAAAGGACTGCGCCGCCCTGCAAAGCGACGGGACCACCGGAAAGCCCGGTTCCTGCGCCGCGACACGTGATGGGGATGTTGTGCGTATAGAGGACCTTGGTGACTGCCGCCACCTCCTCGGTGGACGCGGGATGGATCACCATGTCGGGCTCGTTGGTCAGGAAGGTGGCGTCGTGGGAATAGGTTTCGTCGAACCCCGAAAAGGCTACGTTCGATGGACCGACGATCTGGGACAGTAGTCGCTGCACGCTCCACAGATTACGATGCTCAGATGCGAATCGCAGTCCTGGGGGCCGGGGCGATGGGGACGGCCTTGGCTCTGACCTTTGAACGCGCAGGAAACGACGTAACCATCTGCGGTACAGAATTCGACGAGGCGCTTATCGGAAGCATGCGCGCCGACCGTTTGATCCCCGACTCCATAGGGTTAGTTTCGTGGGGAAACTGGGGCACGGCGCTGCCATCGGCAGACATCGTTGCCCTTGCGGTTTCCTCGTCGGGCGTGCGCGAAATCGTTCGCCATGCATCTTCGATGCTTTCTGATGAAGCGGTGTGGGCGGTTGCCACCAAAGGTTGGGAGCCCGGAAGTGCCCAACCTTTGTCGTCGGTTCTCAAGGAAGTGGCGCCACTTCATAAGGTTGTCATTTTAGTAGGACCATCGTTGGCTTCGGAACTTGCTGCTGGCACTCCAACGGGACTCGTGGCCGCATCGTCCGACCTAGCCGCCGCGCAAATGGTTGGTCGTGCAGTTGACTGCTCTACCGTCGGCGTCTATCTGAGCACCGATGTGGCCGGAGTGGAAGTGGGGGCGGCCCTCAAAAATGTTCTGGCCATAGCGATAGCCATGTGCGACGGCATCATGGAAGCAAGGGGCAAGCCGATGACGAACACTAAGGCCGCCTTGTTTTCGCGAGGGTTGGTTGAGATGGCACGGTTGGCCGAGGCGATGGGTGGTCGTCGTGAAACCGTCCTCGGGTTGGCTGGCGCTGGCGACCTTTTCGTGACAGTACTCGGGGGCCGCAATGGTCGCTTCGGAAGACTCATCGGCGCAGGACTTGATCCAGAGAAAGCATTCGCAGAGATGGGAACAACCGTTGAGGGCTATGACAACGCGCGCCAAGCAGTGCAGCTTGCAGATCGCTACGGTGTCGACCTGCCGGTAGTTCGGATGGTTTACTCGGTTTTGTACGAAGGCGTGAGCCCTGAGGGCGCGATTGAAAAACTCGTCATGGCCGAAGTTGCTGACGAGATATAGGCTCAGTTAATGCCCAAAGGTGAGCAACCGACCTTTATCAAGATCTGTGGGATCACGCGAGTAGGTGACGCGAGGGCAGCAACAAGGGCCGGTGCCAATGCCATCGGTTTCTTGTTCGCCCCAAGCGTGCGCCGCATCTCTGCGTCGAAGGCCCGTCAGATTGGTACCCACGTTCACCCGACCGTTCGCAAGATCGGTGTTTTCGTGGACTCATCGTTAGACAAAGTTCTGCAGGTCGCAGAGGAAGCCGACCTTGATGGCGTTCAATTACAAGGTGCTGAGTCAGCTTCATTTATCGCAGAGTTGAAAGGTGCGAAGCCATCGCTGTTCGTCTCGAAGGTTCTGCGCGTCAAGTCCCGCAAGGGCCTCGACGATTACGTGAACCCTGGAGCAGACGCGATCATGGTAGATCGAAGAGATCCATCCGATACAACGTCAGCCCCCAGGCCCGTTCCACTTTCATGGTTGACCGAAACGTCCTTCGACAATCTCGTTGTTGCAGGAGGGCTTGGGCCCGCGAACGTCGGCCGACTCATCCGCGAGATCCGACCATGGGGTGTGGATGTTTCCTCCGGCGTGGAATCGGCTCCTGGCAAGAAAGATCCAGAAAAGATCCGAGCATTCGTGAGAGCAGTCCGCGGCGCAGAAGGCACTTAAAATGCTACGATACGCATATGTCTATTCCTATTAGTGCGCTTCAACGCAACGCAGCTGCAGTTATTCGCAGGATCGTTGCCTCGGGCAAGGCTGAAGAGGTGACCGACCGGGGTCGGGTAGTTGCCCTTCTCTCCCCTGCGGAGGAGGCCACCGGACTAGAGCGCCTTCGGCGTCAAGGTGCCGTGCGTGAACGAGATCCCTTGGCGTTCCAGCAGGCCCTGGAGATGATCCATTCGTTACCGCCAATGGATCTGGACCTTGAGGGTGCCTTAAAAGAGCAGCGCGACACCGACCGGTGACGCTGGCCGACACCCCTGCGGTATATATCGATTCGTCGATCCTTGTCGCATCGTTGGTCCCTGGCGAGACTCATCACAGAAAAGCCCTGGAGCTGTTGGCTGCCTGCCTGGGCCAGTCGTTTACGTCAGTCGTCTCAGAGGTCGAGGTCTTTCGGGCACTCGCTCGTCGCGGCGGCCCATCCGCTGTGGTGAAGGCAGCACAACGATTGCTGGCCGAATGTTTTCTGTTGGACTTGACCGAGGGGATTCGCTCAAGAGCAGGGGAGATCCCTCCTGCGAGTATGCGTAGTCTCGATGCGATTCACGTTGCAAGCGCGATCGTCTGTGGAATCTCCAACTTTGCCACGCTCGACGAACGTCAGGCTGTCGGTGCGACCGAGGCCAACCTAAGAGTTCTCGACTTGTAGCGCCGAATGGATTTGCCCAAATTTAGGTAAACTGCCTCTCCGCAAATAGAGGGGCGAGAAATGACTGAAACATTGCAGGTACAAGCCCAAGAGATCACACCCAAGACCATGACACGCGAGGAATGGAGTGCGTTTCATGAATATCGGCGCATCAGGCATGACGAGATCCGTCCAGAAGACCCGGTGACGCCCGACGATGTGCGCGAGACCGAGATGAAACAGGACGATCCCGACAACATAGCCCGCAGGTTCGTGGTTTTCCAAGACGGCAAAATAGTGAGTGCTCTCAACGCAGGAGTGAAGAGACCGGACTCTGCATCTTACGAGTCCAACAAGCATCTGTTTTGGGCAGACGCCACGGTGCTTCGTCCGTTCCGTCGCCAAGGGATCGGCACCATGTGGCTCGGCAAGGTAGCAGAGTTGATGCGCGAATACGACACAAGTGTGCTGACCACGGGCACCGAAGAAGAAGACGGTCACGCATTCTGCAAATGGTTCGGTGCTGAGGAGAAGTTTTCTGGCGCCGAGAACCGGCTCGACTTCCGTACCATCGACTGGGCCAAGATTGAAGGCTGGGCTAGCGAGGGACGGAAGAAGTCTCCCGACTCAGATTTGCTTCTTTACGAACACCGCGTACCCGAAGACGTGATGCAGGATTATTGTCCGGTCATCTCGGAAGTTGCGATGACGATGCCATTTGAAGATCTTGACCATGGCGACATCGTCCTCACTCCGGAATTGCTGTCGCAGTGGTACAAGCAGATGGATGAAACTGGCGACTCTCATCATTCTTATATGACACGGGAACCTGACGGAGCCATCTCGTCGATGACCGACGTGTTCTGGTCGCCGCATACCCCAACCATGGTCCACCAGGGTTTCACGGGAGTGAAAACAGAATATCGGGGTCGCGGTTTAGGGAAGTGGGTTAAGGCAGCGATGCTCTTGTACCTACGTGGCAAGATCGAAGACATCCACTGGATCGTCACCGACAACGCAGGAACGAACAAATGGATGCTCGACATCAACGAAGAACTGGGCTTCAAACAGTACAAGCCGCAGAGCTCCTATCAGATTGGCATCGAGGGCATCAAGACACATTTATCCAAGCTTTAACCGCAGGCTTTAACCGAAAGGACAAGACATGAGTGTTGCAGAACAAACCTGGACCATCACGCCCTTCGTTCCAAAAGAAGCCACGGCCGACGAGTGGAAAAAATTCCACGAATACCGGCATATCCGCCACAAGGACCTAAGGCCAGATGACCCGATCTTTCCCGACGATCTGGTTGAAAAGCAGATGAAGATGGACGACCCGTTCGGCGAAAACTGGCAATTTGCCATCTACGACAACGACAAGAAGGTCAGCGGTTTTTCCGCTGGAGTATCCAAGCCTGAAGCACCAGGTTATGAATCGGGCAAGCACCTGATCTACGGTGGCGGCGGCGCGCTCAAGGAGTACCGTCGGCGCGGCATTGGGCGATTGTGGCTTCGCAAGGCCCTCGAACTAACCGAGCAGACCGGCAGAAGCGTATTCACATCGGGTGCCGAGGAAGAGGACGGCCATGCCTTCTTGCGCTGGGCCGGTTTTGAAGAAAAGCAAGTGGGGGCCGAGAACAGGTTGAACTTCCAAGAGATCGACTGGGACATGGTCACCGGATGGATCGCCGAGGGTCTTAAAAAGTCGCCAGACACCAAGCTGGAATTCTACGAGAACCGATTGCCGGAGGACTTCTGGGAAGAGTACGCAACCGCCATCACACCGCTTTTAAATACGATGCCGTTCGACGACCTTGATCATGGCGAGATCATCATGACCCGCGAAGTTCTAGCCGAGCAGTATAAGCACGTCGATGCGATGAACGCCGAACATCATGTGGTCATAACGCGCGAGCCCGACGGCAAGATCTCTGGCATGACCGACGTGTTTTGGCTGCCCGCCCGGCCAACTTTCGTGAGCCAACAGTTCACCGGCGTCGACCCCGAAGCAAGAGGACGTGGTTTGGGCAAGTGGCTTAAGGCCTACATGCTCGACTTCTTGCGTGGGCGCTATGAAGGCCTCGAGTGGGTTAGTACAGGTAACGCCAATTCCAACGACCCCATGCTGGCTATCAACAAGCAACTCGGGTTCAAGGAATTCAAGGGATCCACCAGTTACCAGATCACGAGGGAAAAACTGGCGGAGAAAGTAGCGACGCTTTAGTGGCATATGAATTCGTCGATTTCGTTGTGACCGAAGCGTCGCGCGACACCTGGGATCGTTACCACGTGTTTCGGCGGATACGTCATGCCGTGGAACGCCCCGATGATCCGGTTCGATCTGACGAAGCAACTGAACTCGACCTCAAGTATGTAAGTCCGTTCAATGAGGTCCGAAGAGTGCTGGTCGTTGATGGTGAAGAAGTCGTCGGTTACTGCGTGGCTAGTCGCCACACACCCGCATCGCCAGATTATGAAGAGAACAAACACATCATGCGAACCTACGCCGAAATCTTGCCATCTCATCAGCGTAAGGGGATCGGCATTGAATGGGCGAGCCGCGTTAAGCAAATAGCCGCTGGTTGGGACAAGTCCTTGGTAACGATCTGGACCGAAGAAGAATCGGGCAACGCATTCCTCACCAAGATCGGTGCTGAGCCCAAACTCTTCGAAAACGAAAATCGCCTAGATCTGGGTGCATTGGATTGGGACTTGGTTGATCGCTGGATCGAAGAGGGTGCCAAGCGATCGCCCGGTTCTAAACTTGAGTTTCATGACACTCGTTTTCCGGCGGTTCTGTATGACGAATACTGTCCCGTTTACACCGAGATCACCAATGACATGCCGCTTGAGGAACTAGAGATGGGGGCCGAGGTGTATACGCCTGAGCGTTGGGTGGACGTCACGAAGTGGCTCGATCAAACCGGTGGTTCCCACCACACATTTCTGGTGCGTGAAGAAGATGGTCAGATTTCGGCACTATCCGACATCCTTCACAACCCAGATACCGAAACGCTTGTCTATCAATGGGCGACCGGAGTTCTTCGGCAGTATCGCGGACGGGGGCTTGGCAAATGGGTCAAGGCTGCGATGCTGAAGTTTATCCGCGAGCGTTACCCCGAGGCTCGTTTCATCGTGACCTACAACGCGAAGTCGAACGCACCGATGATGGCGATCAATAACGCACTTGGATTTAAGGCATACCGGCAGGAAACGGCGTACCAGATCAAGGTCTAAAAGTGGTCGCTAAGCGCCCGTCTGCGTCAACGCGTCTAACGGTTCCCGTCAGTACCCCGACACCGGGCGACGCGAGGATCGATTTCATAAACAATAGCGCTAGGGGTGCCTGCCAGGGTTTGGCGAACACCTGCGGGTGGGTCGCCACGCGCAGGAACTCATAAACGATCCCCCACATTAGGTACGAAGGGTCGATTGCCTGCGCGATTCCTCGACGGCGTCTGCGTTGGCCGCCTAAACCAGGACGTTGGTGTCAACAACAAACATGGTCAGCGGTCATCTATCGTCCGGTAAAGGGCGTCGCGATCAGAGATATCGACCAGCGGTTGCCCTCCGTCAAAGGTAGGCAATGGGAGTAACTGTCGTTGCTCCGGCGGTCGATCCAGGAGCAGGCGCAAAGCAGCCTCGACGAGGCGGGACATCGTTGTGCCTCGGCGGGCCGCCTCGAGTTTGAGCCGAATCATCAAACCCTTGTTTATGTTTAGCGAGGTTTTCATACCTTGAACCGTATGATATGTAGGGTTATATCGCTAGAGACGTATTCACTCAGATCCAGAGTCGTGGAGTAGGTTTGGGGGATACCGGCAGAAAACGCCCCGAAGATCAAGGCCCGAAAGCAAGGTTGGAAGATTGCTTAAGTGTTTCAATGGTCATACGGTCGAGGTGCCCGATTGCGAAGGCTGCCACCATGCCCTGCATGTAAAGGCCGTTGGGCGTGTAGCCGAAGGACGTTTGATGCCCCCGGTCGTGGACGGCCCCGAAGATTGTGATCTGTGTCACGAGGCGCGCCATGACGTTGCGGTTGTTGACTGTCCACGTTGTGAAGGCAGGTTCGCTGAAAGTGTCGCGGGTGCGATGCGTGCGTGGGCCCCCGTCCGCGAAGAGATACTCATGCTCAAGATCCAAGGGTTCCTGCTGAGTTGGCGGATGACACTTGCCGGTTGGGTTGGGCTTCTTGCCGGGGCTCGACAACTGCATCCCCTCAAGCAAGTCGGCCTTATGGTGC
>JBDSRR010000158.1:0-4070 GCA_039929185.1 Actinomycetota bacterium | reverse complement strand
AATGGTGAAACCGCAAGATGCAGCCAGTCCTGCAGCGTGATTGCGTAAGAAATGCACGAAGGCAGGGTTCGCGGGTACCCTGAGACTGACGTCGTTCATGTGCGGATCCGTTTTATCATCAAAGTTAGGATACGTGAATGCAAGAGCCACTCGTGCAACTTCGAACTCCGCTAACGCCCGAGTACGCTGCAACAGTGCGACTGTTCCTTGCTGAATCTGGCCGCCACTTCCATGCCGAGGCTGAACCTATCGCCGACTTGATGATTGCGGCCACAGAGGCCTTCGCCCTGGCAGCAAAAGCGCTCCACAACACAAGTGATCCCGCTACGTTTTCAGTTGAAGTGAACAGTTCAGGTGAAGCGATACAGGTTCTAATCTCGGCAACGAACGGCTTCAACTACGACCATAACCATAAGTCAGACTCCGGCGACATATCCGGCGACATATCTGGGGCGGCCATCATCGAAGGCTTGTTTCCCGGCTTAAACCCCTCGGGGTCCCAAACTCTTCGATTGTCGATACCGACCAGTTGACCTGAATCAGGCCGCAAGGTCAATCTCGAACCAAACCTTTGTGTGTGAATTGGTCTCGACTCCCCAGCGCGATGAAAGGCGTTCAACTAACTCCAGCCCCCATCCTGAACCCGTATCTGCATCAAACCTGCCTACATAGGTGAATCCCGTCCCGGAGTCGGTAATCTCGGCACGGACCACCCTATTCTCGACAAGGATCTTCAGGCCTACGTTTTCGTCTGCTAGAAGTCCACCGTGCCGGATACTGTTAGTCACCACCTCACTTATCAATATTTTGAGGTCCTCAGCGGTGTCTTCACGAAGGTGTTCCTGGAGTTCGTTAACAAGCCCGCGAGCCGTTCGAACGGACTCCGGGCTGGCGGGAAGGACAATCTCAACGATTTTCGTGGTCATATCGACTCTTCTACCCCATCTGGGAGGCAAACAAACGAAATTCACGAAAAAATAATAGACTCCGAATCCATTTTTCATTCGCGACAAGTGAGGGAGCGAAATTTTGACTAAGACAGTGGATTTTAAGGTCGGCGATGCCGTCGGCGGCTACAAGGTCACCCGGCAAGAGCCACTTGAACATCTTTCTGGTACCTATTATGAATTGGTGCACGAAGCAACGGGGGCTCGCCATATCCATGTAGCCGTTCCCGATGACAACAAAAGCTTTGGAATCGTATTTCCAACAGTGCCAAAGGACTCCGCCGGAGTTGCCCACATACTCGAGCACCTTTGCCTGACTGGCTCGAAAAGGTACCCCGTCAGCGACCCGTTCTTCGCGATGCTCCCTCGATCGCTGAATACGTTTATGAACGCGTCGACGTCAGACGATGCGACCGTGTACCTGTATTCGACCCGCAACGACAAGGACTACTACAACCTTGCCTCCGTCTACTTAGATGCAAGCTTTTTCCCGTTCTTGCGCGAGGAGTCCTTCAAACAAGAAGGCCATCGCCTTGAATTCGAAGATGCCGAGGATTCATCATCTGCACTTCAGATCAAAGGGGTCGTCTTCAATGAGATGAAGGGGTACATGGCAACCGCTCTGTTTACTATGCGCGAAGCCTTGGGGGCCGCCCTTTTCCCTGATCTCACATACGCATACAACGCGGGTGGAGATCCCGAAGATATCCCAAACCTAACCTGGGAAGGGCTGAAAGCATTTCATTCCACTCATTACCACCCGAGCAACGCATTCTTTGTCACTTACGGCAACGAGCCCCCAAACAAGATCCTTGAACTGGTTGAGAACAACGTTCTGAAGGAATTCTCGAAGATCGACGTCGATGTGGACATCCCTGACACCAAGCGTTTCGACAAGCCTGTGGAGTTCAAGTTGGGCTATCCGCTGGGCAAGGAGGATGACCCCTCGAAAAAGTCGCATGTGCAGATCGCCTGGGCTACGACGAAGTCAACAAACTCTTTTGACACTTTGTCGATGACCGTGCTTGGACAAGTCCTTCTTGGCAACCCCGCATCGCCGTTGCGCAAAGCACTTATCGATTCCGGATTAGGCGAGGCCATGGATGACTTCAACGGTTTCCACACCGATTATCGTGAAGCGGTCTTTGCTGCTGGTCTAAAGGGGGCGGCGGAAGGCGACGCAGTAAAGATCGAGAACCTGGTTCTTGAGACCCTGGAGGCACTCGTCAAAGATGGCATCGACGTGGCTCAGGTGGATGCTGCCATCCATCAGATCGAGATTGAAACTCGCGAGATCAGCGATCGACCTTACCCTTATGCGATCAAGGTCGTCTACGGGATCGCTCCGGCTGTTACGCATGGTGGCGACCCATACTCGCGCTTGCAGTTCGACGCTGATCTGAAGAAACTCGAGGCTGCGCGCACATCTGGCCAGTTCTTCGAGGAACTCATCCGCACCTGGCTCATCGACAATCCGCACCGTGCGCGCATAGTTGTATTTCCTGACACGGGCTTAGAAGAGGCAAGGCGAGAGCGCGAAGCAGCCAAGGTAGCCAAGATTGCGGAGTCTTTGAGCGAATCCGATACTCAGAAGATCCTCGATGACTCAGCGGTCTTGAAGAGATTGCAAGAAACCAACGCCAATCTCGATTCACTGCCAACTTTGGAGTTGTCGGATATCCCTATGAAGTTCGAGGATATCCCCCAACAGGTCGAGGATATTTCTGGAGCTAAGGTGGGCTTTTTCCCGCAGCCCACGAACGGTTTGACCTACATCGACGTTCGAACTGACTTCTCAAATCTGCCGGAACGCCTGAAGGATCGACTCGGATTGTTCGCCTACGTAGTTGCGAAGATGGGAGCGGCGGGCGATGACTACGTGGCCATGGCCGAGCGCATCGATGCTGTTACCGGCGGCATAGCCGCAGGTGCCGGTACGCGCATCAAGGTGACGGGGTCTGATGACTTTCTTGAAAGGCTGACCCTTACTGGCAAGGCGCTGTCACGAAACAATTCCGAGTTCGTGGCGATCTTGAAGGACTTCCTTACCGCTGTTGAATTCGATCCCAAGCGTCTGAAGGAATTGATAGCCGAGAACAAAGCTCGCTACGACACGTTCGTTACGTTTAATGGCCTGCAGTTCGCGATGTTACTTGCGACTGCGCAGCTGAAGCCGTCGGCGCGCATCGACGAACGTCTATCTGGCCTTAGTTACTACTCGGTCCTTCGTGAATTGGCGGAATACTCGGATGAGAAGATAGCCGAAGTAATAGTCGATCTGAACGCGATCCGCGAGCATCTGTTCCGAAGCGTCGGTCTTGAAATTTCCGTAACCGCTGACGAAAAGTCTTTAGATGAACTCCGCGTGTTGGTCACGAGTCTCGTTGAGTCCCTTCCCAGCGAAGCGCCCTCACCACAAGACAAGGGCACTGCATTTAAGCCGAAGGGCCCGGAGGCCAGAACGATCGCTGCTCCGGTCAACTACAACACTCGCGTTTTTCGAACCGCCGACTACACCGACCCTGACGCCCCTGCGCTCATGGTCGTGGCTAATTTCCTGGGTGATAAGTTCCTGCATCGCGAGTTGCGCGAGAAGGCTGGGGCATATGGTTCTGGTTCATTCTTCGCTCGCGAAGGCGGGCTGTTCACCTTCTATACATCGCAAGATCCCAACATCTCGAAGACATACGCCACCTTCGAGCGATCGGTGTCTGAAGTTGTCGAAGGCCGCTTCACACCTGACGACCTGAAGGAAGCCATCTTGGGTGCCTGCGGACAGGTCGACCCCTTGTTGTCGCCAGACACTAAGGGCCGGGCCCGTTTTGCGGCCGATATCGCTGGTTACACGCTTGAAGTCCAGGCAAAGTTCAAGCAAGGGCTACTCGAAGTAACCACCGACGACATGAAGCGAGTTGCAGCCAAGTACTTGACTGTCGAAGGGGCCGCTTTGGCGACTCTTGGTAACCCCGAAGCAATAGAAACCGCCAATGAAGAGATGGGCGGGGTGTTCGAAGTTTCGCCCGTGTAAAGCATGCGTCTTCTAATCATCGGCGGCACGCGGTTCGTTGGTCGCCATCTTGTAGATGCCGGGCTCGCCCGCGGTCATGATCTGACCCTGTTCAA
>JBDSRR010000157.1:0-10733 GCA_039929185.1 Actinomycetota bacterium | reverse complement strand
GCAACCGCCTCGGGAGCGAAGCCGCTGAAGATCGGCAGATAGATCGCCCCGATCTTTGCGACTGCGAACATCGCCGCAACCGCCTCGATGGACATGGGCATGTAAACACCTACCGCATCGCCTTTTCCTACGCCTATCGACCGGAGCGCATTGGCGAGACGGTTCACTTCAATGGCAAGTTCGGAATAGGTAACGGACCGGGAGGCTGCATCTTCGCCTTCCCAGATAAGGGCAGTCTTCGATGCCCTCGCACCTTTGGCGTGGCGATCGACACAGTTTGCTGTGATGTTGATAGCCCCGCCCGTGAACCATGTCGTCCACTCGATCCCCCTTGACTGATCCATGACCAAGTCATACGGGCGATCCCACTCGAACTCTAAGTCTTCGTCGACCGCTTTCCAGTACCACTCGATGTCATCGATCGATCTCTTCAACACGTCGTCGAATGATTCGATGCCGTGTCGATCCATCAGCCGCTTGAGGTTAGAGCCCTGCACGTAGGACTGACTGGGGCGCCAAACAACATTTGTCATAACTGGCGCATTCTACGGGGTTGCAAAAGGTGCCAGCCTTAAGCAGCCTTAAACTGGGGGCCAGGGATAGGGGCGGCCGGGACCAGGCGGGGGAAACACTCCAACATCGGTAATCGTTTCAACTCGACTTTGCAGCGCCCGGATCTCACGCTCCGACAAAAGGCCACTAAATGACTCGCCGGTTAGACCCTGGATCGATCTCAAATCGTCGGCGGGTATCGGCATCCCTATAAAATCCCAAAGGACAGTTCTCAACTTTGACTCTTCATGGAAACACAAACCATGATCGACGGCGAACAACCTGCCGTCACTGAGCAACACGTGTCCTGCCTTTCGATCGGCGTTGTTCACCACCAGATCGAAAAGCGCGATCCGCATGAGCTCGGGAGTGTGAGATTCGACAAGGTCAAAAGCAGTCACCGATGGGTCATGGTCGATGAACCTTTGCACCGAACCCGGACCAAGGGGACCATCCCGACATACGGTCACGGGAACGAAATCCCAACCGAGCATTTCACATACTAGATAAGCCGCTGCTTCCCTCTGAAAAAGCGTTCCTGTTGCGAAGTCCCATAGTGGAGACTCGCCCCTTCGAGGCTTATAGACGACCATCTGTTCACCGATGCGCCCCAGCAGGGTGTAGTTTGAAGCACCGGACAACAGCCCGATGATTTCGATCTCCCCGTCAAGCAGAGTTAGGCCCGAACGCGAACATGGTGGCCGTTGGCGCCCGGACAATCATGGCCGCCGAGATCCATCGGAAGATTGCAAATGGGGCAGATGGCACGGCCTTTGGACACCACGCTGAACGCCTCGATGACCAGATCAGCTAGCTGGGCGGCCGTTAGGACGATGGTTATGTCAGCTGGATCTTCCTCGGAAAATTCGATGCATCGAAGAGTCACTATCGATAACAAACCGTCGTATGAAAGCTCCATCTCGCTGATACGCCACAAGGGCTCATCGGCTTCAAGGGCGCTCGACCCTTCCCGGCCCCCAGCCCTAACTGTTGCCGCAACCAAGTGAACGAGCTTGGGATAGCCGGCTTCTGTCAGCAGTTGATAACCGCCGCTACCTAAGTCGGCGACGTGTGACTTTTCTAAGACGAGGCTTACTAACCGATCGGCCTGTCGCAGTTGAAGGATGAACGTGCGATTTCCGGGGTCGCCGATCGCACCAACAGTGATGCGATCGCATGAGTCGAATTCCATCAGGTCTTCATCCTGGAGATGATGTCCTCGAAACTGCCCGAATCGGCCATCTTCAGAACACGGGACACAGTTTCGGTCATGTGTAAGACCGTTGTAGTTGCCGGTCCGATAGAGATGCGGTCGTACAGATCGAGCGGCAATCCAAGATAGCCAGCGACCAACACTCGGATCATGTCGGCATGAGAACACACCAGGATGGCTTGCTCTTTGTGTTTCGATCGCAACTTCTCAATTTCGGTCATCCCCCGCACCTGAGCTTCGCGGATGGTCTCACCACCCGGAAATCGAAAGTCCGCCGGGCGCGCCTTCAGCTGTTTCCATGCACGCGATTTGTACAGTGAAGCCATCGACTTACCCTGCCATTCGCCATAGCGGATCTCGCCGAGCCCCTCGATCTTCTGCACCTTCTTTTTGCAGGCGGCTGACACGAACTCGGCGGTTTCGACACAACGTTCGAGAGGACTTGAATACACCGCTGAAAATGGAACATCGGCCATGCGGGCGGCGGCTTGCTTCGCCTGCGATATCCCTTCTTCGGAAAGACTGATACCAGGAAGCCAGCCGGTCAGTTTCTTGCCGGTGATGGGCGTCAAAGCGTGGCGAAGAAGGAAAAGGATCATGGACGATGTATACCCTAGTATTCAGTCATGAGTGAAATGCGAATAGAGCGCGACTCCATGGGCGAGGTTGAAGTTCCGATGGACGCTTACTACGGAGCACAGACCCAAAGGGCGGTAAGCAACTTTCCCATCTCGAACTGGCGTTTCGGTCGCCGATTCATCCAGGCTCTCGGCGTCATCAAGTGGGCAGCGGCCCAAACCAACGCCGAGCTTGGTCTGGTCGCGCCCGAAGTTGCTGATGCCATCAAACAGGCAGCGGACGAGGTTGCCACAGGAAAACTTGATGACCAATTCGTCCTGGACATCTTCCAGACTGGCTCGGGAACATCGACCAACATGAACGCCAACGAAGTTATCTCCAACAGGGCGGCGGAAATCCTAGGAGGGGCCAAGGGCTCTAAGCAGGTGCACCCGAACGATCACGTTAACCGCTGCCAATCGTCAAACGATGTGATCCCTACGGCTACCCATATCGCAGCGCTCGTAGCGATCACCGAAGACTTGCTACCCGCCCTTGAGCTATTGCGCCAGGAACTCGCTGCCAAAGCAGTGCAGTTCGATCACATCGTTAAATCTGGGCGCACTCATCTGATGGATGCCACACCGGTACGACTCGGTCAAGAATTCGCTGGATATGCGTCGCAGATCGAACATGGTCTCGCCCGCATCGCTGGATCGCTCCCGCACCTTTCCGAACTCGCTTTGGGCGGAACTGCGGTCGGAACTGGACTCGGAGCAGACGATCGATTCGCCAAGCGCGCCATCGAACTCATCAGCGAACGTACGGGCCTTCCCCTCGCCGAAGCCACCAACCACTTCGAGGCACAGGGCGCGCGTGATGCAGTGGTTGAGGTATCAGGTGCCCTCAAAACAGTGGCCGTTTCGCTCAGTCGCATCGCCAACGACCTTCGTTGGTCGGCGTCAGGGCCGCGGACCGGGTTCGCAGAGATCACCCTGCCCTCGCTGCAACCAGGGTCGAGCATCATGCCTGGCAAAGTCAATCCGGTCATTCCCGAAGCCGTGATCCAGGTTGCGGCTCAAGTCATTGGAAACGATGCGGTGATCACCCTTGGAGGACTCGGCAGCGTCTTTCAACTCAACACAATGATGCCGCTCATGGCCTACAACATCATCTTTTCGATCGAAACCCTTGCTTCAGCCGCACGACTGTTCGCTACTGCATGCATCGCGGGGATCGAAGCTGACGAGGCAAGGATCTCTGACAACCTCGGTCGAAGTCTCGTCACAGTCACTGCCCTGATGCCATTGATCGGATACGACGCCGCCGCGGCAGTTTCGAAACAGGCGTACGCAACCGGCAAGAGCCTGCGCGAGATAGTCATCGAACAGGGTCTGTTGACGCCTGAGCAAGTCGATGCCGCGCTCGATGTAAACAAGATGACTGAAGGCGGTCTAACGGAATGAGGACCGGCTGCGGCCTGTCCACCCTCGAGGAATCGTCCGCTGCAGGAAGACAGGCAGCAACGCGGGCGATGGAGGTGCTTGGCGGCGGGCAACCAGACCTCGCACTCATGTTTTTCTCAGCCCACCACATGTCGTCGATCGACTCACTACTGGCACCCATCTTGGCGGAGTTGGGACCCGGAGCACTGATCGGATGCAGTAGCCAAGCCGTCATAGGTGAAGGCCGCGAGATCGAGCAAGGGCCAGCAATATCGTTGTTCGCAGTCAGCCTCGACATGGGGGCCTCGGTGGAGACCTTTCATGTTCGAGTCGAAGACGTTGCCGACGGTCGTGCGCTGGTTGGCTTCCCCTTATTCGCGCAAACAGCAACAGCGGTTGTTCTGTTGGCAGATCCGTTCACATTTCCTGCCGACGCATTACTCAAGACCCTGAACCAGGACCATCCGGGGCTTCCGGTAACCGGCGGCATGGCGGGAGGAGGCGATGGACATTCGATGCTGGTCGTCGGCAACCAAGTAGTCGATCGGGGCGCGGTCGGCTTCCTACTGAAAGGGGTGCCCGTAACGGCGCTGGTTTCTCAGGGATGTCGGCCTATCGGAAAACCGTTCGTTATAACCGAAGCGGAAGACACCCTGATCACCGGCCTAGCAGGTGAACCACCTCTTCGGCGTCTGCAGCAAGTCGTCTCGAAGTTGTCGCCAGAGGATCAGCAACTCGTATCGAACGGTCTTCATCTGGGACTCGTGATCAACGAAGCAACTGTCGATCCGTCATCAGGAGACTTTTTGATAAGGGCCATCATGAACGCCAATACCCAAACCGGCGCCATAGTTGCGGGTGACCGAGTAAGCGTTGGTCAAACCGTTCAATTCCAATTGCGCGATGCGGCTTCGGCCGATGCGGAATTGCGAACCATGCTGGAACTGAGCCCTGCCGCAAGTGGTGCCTTGGTATTTTCTTGCAATGGGCGTGGCGTAGGGATGTTCGATGTGCCAGACCACGATGCTCAAGCGATAACGGATGTTTGCGGGACCATCCCCACCGCAGGGATGTTTTGCAACGGTGAGTTTGGCGCCATCGGCGGAAAGAATTTCATCCACGGATTCACTGCCAGCCTCGCCCTATTCCAAGACTAAAGCTGGTTAGGCCCCTGGCCATTGCTTGGATTCTTGGGGCTTGTTGAAGACGTCATCTAATGAAGTAGTTGGCTTTGGTGGCTCGAGATCATCGAGAACCACTTTTCCCCTCAGGTCCCCTGCCGCCTTCATGACTTCGTCGAGCGACTTGCGAGACTCTCCATATAACCGGATGCGCAAGGCGGCGAGAACTGCAGCGTGATGTTCATCCAAGCCGTGCTCGCGATCGATCTGCGACAAAGCCTGCTCAGCCTGTTCGATCAGTTTTACGTCGTCCATTTCACGTCGTCCATTTTACGTCGTCCATGTTTACGTCGTCCATGCACCCTCGATGAGCATTCCTTGAATGGCGGCCAGACGTTCGTCGATAGATCCGGTCACAGTTTTGTAATCCAAATCATGGCCATGCAGCAAAGACAGCAACCGGCTATCGATGTCTTGTTGGAACGCTGGATCGTCTGGTCGCAATCCATCTAGAACGATAGGAAATTCGATGGGAAGATAGAAGATGTGGGTGTAATTTCCCCGCATCCGACGTTCCGCCAATTTCTTGCACTCATCCCACAGCGCCATTTCCTTGGTGTGCTCGCGGTTATCGAGCACCCATCCGGCGTACGCCATAACATCGATGAGTGAGCGATCCCCAACGAATTCAGCCGTCGTCACCTCGTTATTGAACTGCTTCAAGAAGATCAAGGCTTCCGTCTCCGGCGTAGCGTCTTTGTCTAATTTGAAACCCAGCTCAACAACTTCGCGGGCGGTTTCGGGCAACAACGGTAGGTCGAGAGCTCTTGCGAGCAACTCGGCGAGTGTCGTCTTGCCGGTTGAGAAACTGCCGACAATGGCTATCCGAAAAGGCACGGCGTAAGGATGTCACAAACGATAGTCTTGCGCCCCGAACGCAAGGAGGTTTGCCCATGAGGATCGAATCATCGGTTACGTCGATATCCTGGATCCCGTCTGCCGCAATTGAAGGCATGACCAAGATGCCATTCGAGGTTGGGATCGCCCATTACGATGCACCTCCACCTGAGATCCTGGAAAACCTGGATGCGCTTCGGGAAAAAGACGCCTTCAGATTTGCCAATGAATTGCGCGCCTTTATCGAAGTCGTTGACGGCGAGATAAAGGACTTTGGACACCTGGGTGCTGGGCAGATCGGCGCAACGACCATGAAACTAGGCCGCAAGGCGATGACTTTCCCTGCGGTTGCATTTCCCGATATCCGGCCCGCCCCAACAACCTCAAAAACGTCTGTGACGTTCACCCAGACAGCAGGTGGACGCACGGGCATACCCGCGCCGAGACGCGTCAGCCGCAAACCATTCGTGCAGATCGCCGCACCCTTGGCTTGGACCACCTTGTCTCTCACGATCGATGCCGCAGGAAGTTCGTCGTTCAAAGTAACCGGAGCGAGTCCTTTCCCTCGCCATTGGATATATGACTCCGAAGGCAAGCTGTCAGCTAAGTCTGGGATCATCGATTTCAAGACCTGGTACAAGGAGGCCTTCGGTGATCAGACTCCATGGGGCGGGCTCGATTCGCCGGCACTCATCACGAAAGCAGAAACCGCGCTGGAACGCCAGATATCGAAAGCGATCATGACCGGCAAGAACGTCCCCTCGAAGGAATCGATAAAGAAGGGCCAAACGCTGGTCGAACAGGGCGACGTTGGAGGAACCCTTTTCCTTCTCCTAGATGGAGTATTGGGAGTAGAAGTAGACGGGGAATCGGTATCGGAAGTTGGCCCAGGTGCCATCTTGGGCGAACGTGCGTTACTCGAAGGCGGGAAACGAACGGCAACTCTGCGAGCACTCACCGACTGCAGGGTGGCGGTGTTTCATGCGAGCGAGGTAGACCCCAGCGCCCTCAGAGAAGTGAGCAAAGGTCATCGCGGCGAAAACTCCTAGGTTTAGATAGGCTAGGAGAAGTGCAACTCACCATCTGCGGGGTACGAGGCTCGACGCCCGCCCCCGGGCCGGAGTTTGTGCGATACGGGGGGAACACATCCTGTATCGCCGTCGGTTCGCGCGGCGAAATCCCAACTTTGATCCTCGACGCGGGAACCGGACTGACACGTCTTTCGCGGATCCTAAACAGGGAATCCTTCCGAGGGACCATCCTGTTGGGCCATCTTCATTGGGATCACACGCACGGATTGCCTTTCTTCCCAGCGGGCGATAGGCCAGATGCACGAACCAACATATTGATGCCTGCCCAAGGGGACCCGGAACAACTAATGCTTCGCATCATGTCGCCTCCGCACTTCCCGATCACACTCGATGAGTTGCGAGGCGAGTGGACGGTTTCTTCCATCGAAGAGGGCCAGCACACGATCGAAGGGTTTAACGTCTTGGCGCGCGAGATTCCGCATAAGGGCAGCCGGACATTTGGATACCGAATCTCAGACGGCGAAGGTACATTCGCGTATATGTCAGACCATTCCCCCATCGTCGAAGGCGAAGGGCCCGACGGCTTGGGCGAATATCATCCGGTCGCTTTAGAACTCGCTTCGGGGGTAGATCTGCTCATCCACGACTGCCAGTACACCGCGGAGGAATTCCCCGCGAGAGCAAGTTGGGGACACTCGGCCATCGAGTATGCGGTTGGGCTGGCTCGAAAGGCCGGTGCCCGCAAACTCATGATGTTTCACCATGATCCGTCTAGAACCGATGGCGAACTCGATCGCTTCTGCAGGGCCTATGGACGCATGGGGGTCGATGTGGATGTTGCCCGCGAAGGCACTGTCATCGACCTTTAACACTTGGAGAAGGAACCAAACCGCAGCGGTGGGGCTCATGGCGGCTGCGCGTCCTCGTCGGAATCGACCACAGCCAATTCGGATTGATAATCCGCAGGGTACGGTCCGCGCACGACGCCGGGCCGGGGCGGCTACCTCTACCGTTGTAGGTAGTGGGGGCACCCTTTTCTGTGCCTAGAGTCGATGCGATGATTAACCCATGACAACAAGAGTATTGATAGTGGACGATCAAGCCCCCTTCCGGGAGGCAGCGAGGGCGGTTGTAGAGCTGACCGACGGATTCGAGGTCGCTGGCGAGGCTGAGACGGGCGAAGACGCGGTTGAAACCGCGCGTACCCTTGACCCGGATTTAGTGCTCATGGACGTCAACCTGCCCGGGATCAATGGCCTTGAGGCCACGAAACTCATCCTTGCCGAATCAAACCGCATCGTGATACTCGTGCTGTCAACCTACGAAGCCGAGGAATATGCGCCCCGCGTTGCAGAAACGGGCGCCGCCGCCTACATACCTAAAGCGGACTTCGGGCCGGATACGCTTTCAGCAGCGTGGGAAGCCGCAACGGCAAGCAGTTAGCCAACAGTAATCTACCCTTTACCGAAGACTGGGCAGCTGTCCCTTTATCCAAGTTCCAAGACCCGGTCCTGTCTCGATTTCGAACACGCCGCCTAGGGCCTGCACGCGGTCGGACATATTCCGTAGACCTGATCCGAGTTCTACTTTCGTGGAGTCAAACCCTGGTCCCTCGTCGTGTACGCCGAACGCGAGTTGCTCGCCGTCATCGAATAGTGAAATGACGATCCGCGCACCTGGCGCATGCTTGCTTGCGTTCTGCAGAGCTTCTCGGATGCAGAAATAGACATTGGCTTCTATCGTTGATTCGAAACGAACAGTGTCGATGTTAGATTCCACAGTCGCGTTCAATGCCGATTTAGAAACATGGGACCGAAGGGCCGCTTCCAATCCGTTTTCGACGAGCATTTGCGGGAAGATGCCCCGAGCAAGATCTCTGAGATTCTCTATCGCCGCATCCGCCTCGGGCATGAGACCTTCGAGGATCTGTCCTGCCTTGATCGGATCGCGCTCCAGCATCTGCTTGACGAGTCCGAGCTTGATCTTCATCGCCACAAGTTGCTGTTGGGCCCCGTCGTGCAGATCGCGCTCTATGCGTCTTCGCTCTGTGTCCTGCGCTGCGACGATACGCTGACGCGATTCTTTTAGGTCCTCCGTCAAGCGCACATTGCCCAAGGCCAAACTAGCCTGGGAGGCCAGATCTTCAAGGAGTTTGCGCTCGGCCGGGTTCATCGGAGCGGACGCGGGCTTGGCAATCGCGATCTCACCGATCTCTTGCGAGCGATGGACCACCGCCACCGTAGTTTCAAAGTTGCCATCGCCGTTTTGCGGCCAGGTCGCGATCCTTTCGCCACCTCCGGGAAGAAACACCCGAACTCGGGCTCGCTGCGCGCCGACGCCGCGAGCCGAAGCCTCGGCCATTCGCGGAAGCACTTCATCAAGAGAAAGAGACCCTGACATCCTGTGCGAAAAGTCAGCCATGGCCTCGTATGGCGTAACGCGCTCGCCGTAGACAAGACGATCGGCGAATCGCTGGACGCGTTGGCGTGCAGGTTGAAACGCTACCGCTATCAATGCTGTCGCCGCGATAGAAAGGAAGACGTTGGAACCGCCACGAGTTCCGACGAGCGACCCGATACCGATTACGAACGCGACGTAGAACGCGGTTATGCACGCAGCGAGAACGCCATAGACAACTGTCTTGTTAATGACGACATCGATGTCGTAAAGGCGATACTTGAGGATCGCGACCCCGGTCGCCGCGGGGATCGTCAGGAAGGCGAAGATCACGACGACGTCTACGCCTTTCCACTGGGTGGTGCTGGCGATCGTCTGTGCACCTGCGAAAACAAAGCTAACGATGAGTCCAGACACCACGAGGATGGCGGATGCAACCAACCATTTCACTTGCTGACGCTCTTCGCCGCGGGAGCGGCGAAAGCGCACGACCAGCGATGTCGACGAAGCGACTATGCCCGCCGCGTAAAGCATCAGTCCGATCTGCTGGAGTGGAAATAGCAAGTCTCGGCTACCAGGGATCCCGAAAGGGTTGTCGATAAGTGCGAAGTTTTCCATTGGACCACTGGCAAATGCGGTTGCGAATGAAGCGGTGGCGACCCCCGCCATCGCCACTACGGCAGCTAGTCGCCAACGTCTCGAAAGCAGCCGTCCCGTCGGGAATAGTAGAAAGAGAAACGTCGTCAGGATGCCCGTTATCGGGATCCATATCCACGCTGCGAACCAAGCGAAGATCTCGCCAGCCGGCAGCGATCCAGGATTTTCGAACAGCGCATAGATCGCATACTGCTGGGTAGATTCCTGCCAGCCGCTCATGACACCCGTGACGAGGAAGATCCAGCCGATTGGGTTTTCGGGTCGGCGGAGGGCTATCAGGGCACCGACCGCCGCAAATGAGAGGGCGAAGATCGCTGAGAATCCACGGAAGCCGAAGGTACCGGGCGGCGAAGGAGTGTGACGGCCAAGGACGAGGAAGACGAAGGCGAGAATAGAGAAGACGATTGCTGTGTAGAGCAAGATCCAAGCGATTCTTCTTGAGGTCGCGTTCTTCATGCACTTGGCTCCAACGCTCTTGTTGGCACGGCACCGCATACATCAGTACCCCGCCCCTTGGCACTGAGTATCTCGAAAATCCCACCGAGCGCTTCCACTCGGTCCGACATGTTCTGAAGACCCGAACCCTTTTTGACATTGTTCGAGTCGAACCCCGGCCCCTCGTCCTTCACGCTGAATGCGAGGTGACCATCTTGTGTTGAAAGCGTGATCAAAACCTCTGCCGCCGGTGCGTGCTTGCTCGCATTCTGCAAAGCCTCCCTTATACAGAAGTACACGTTGGCCTCTACCTCAAGATCGAAACGACCTATCTCCCCCTCGACCCTTGCGTTCAAGTCCATCTTTGCGACGTGGGCTAGGAGAGCGCTCTTTAGTCCCTGCTGGGTCAGGATCTCTGGGAACAGTC
>JBDSRR010000156.1:0-4005 GCA_039929185.1 Actinomycetota bacterium | reverse complement strand
CCTTGGGTTCTTCACGGCTGCGACGGATCCAAACGGGCTTGGTTCGCCGATACGTGATGGCGATGTTTGCCGGTGCTGTTGTCGTTGTGGCGCTGCTGGTTGTGAGAGTCCGATGATCCTGTCCATTACGCTTTTTCTTCCGATCGTCGGCGTCTTGCTTTTGGCAGCAGTGCCCAAAGAAGCCGTTCGAGTTGTCCGTGTCTTGGCGCTCGCCGTAAGTTTGGTTACGCTCGGTGTTTCGCTGGTGATGCTTGGTCGATTCGATCCGGCCGAAGGTGGTTTCCAGTTGATCGAAAAGGCGAGGTGGATCCCCTCTTCGAATGCTTCCTACCATCTTGGTGTTGACGGCATCAGTCTGTGGATGGTCCTGCTGACAACGTTTTTGACGCCTCTTTCGATGCTGGCATCTTGGCGCATGGACCGCAAGATCAAGGCGTTCAATATGGTGCTGCTCATCTTGGAAACGTCGATCCTGGGGGTTTTCCTTTCCCTCGACTTGTTGCTCTTTTACCTTTTCTGGGAGGGCATGTTGATCCCGATGTATTTCTTGATTGGGATATGGGGGGCCGAGCGTCGCATCTACGCGGCGGTCAAGTTCTTTCTGTACACACTCCTAGGTTCCCTGCTGATGTTGGGTGGAGTAGTAGCCCTTTACTTCATTGGCGGCAGGACCTTTGACATGACGCAGCTCGCTGCGGCGGGTCTGCCACTGGGTGCTCAGTTCTGGCTGTTCGGCGCATTCTTCGCGTCCTTCGCAGTAAAGATCCCGATCTTTCCCTTTCACACTTGGCTGCCCGATGCACATACCGAAGCTCCGACCGCTGGAAGTGTCCTTCTTGCCGGAGTTTTGCTGAAGATGGGCGCGTATGGATTCCTTCGCTTATCGATCCCTTTGTTTCCAGATGCTGCGGTTCGTTTCGCGCCTTGGCTTGCAGTGTTGGGTGTCATCGGGATCATCTACGGGGGGGCCGTTTCGGTCGTGCAGCGAGACTTAAAGCGGCTGGTGGCATATTCGAGCGTTTCGCATCTGGGATTCGTTGTGCTTGGGATCGCGGCTCTCAACTTGACTGCGGCTTCTGGAAGTGTGCTTCAGATGCTCAATCACGGGCTTTCCACTGGAGCACTTTTTCTCATGATCGGCATGCTGTATGAGCGCGCTCATACGCGTCAGATCTCTGATCTCGCAGGTGTGTCAAAAGCGATGCCAGTGTTTGCTGGACTGTTTTTGATCGCCTCGCTGTCATCGCTAGGCCTTCCCGGGCTGAATGGATTCGTCGGCGAATTCTTGATCCTCAACGGTGCGTTCGATGTGTTTAGGGGCCTTGCCATAGCAGGAACCTTAGGAGTCTTGCTGGCAGCGATATATCTGCTCTGGGCATATGAGCGCGTGTTCACCGGTGAGCCAAAGCTTCCGCATGGAAATCGCGCCAGCGTATGGCGCGACATCTCGATGCGCGAACTGGTTGTTGTGGTCCCCTTATTGGTGATGATCGTTTGGATCGGACTGTTCCCTGAGCCCTTTCTCTCACGGATCGAGCCGTCGGTCGCTCGCATGCTGGAGTCAGTGGAGTGAAGCTAACTGTTGCGGGCTTCGACTTCGTTGCCATCGCACCCGAAGTGATCTTGTCATTGGGCGCGATGTTGATCTTGGTCGGGGGCTTGTTCGTGAAGCGGGCCATGCTTCCAGCTTTGACCGTGCTCGTGTTGCTAGGTTCGATGGGCGCGCTTATCCCCGGCCTCGGCGACAACGTCCGCGCCTTCGATGACACCGTCGCTCTCGATGGGTTCGCATTGTTTTTCAAAGCCGTCCTGCTGTTATCGGCGCTGCTATCTGTGCTGATATCGATGCGGTTCCTAAAGGAAGAGGGTGGTCCCGCCCCAGAATTCTTCACCCTGATGCTGTTCGCAACAGCCGGAATGATGCTGATGGCATCTGCCACCGATCTGATGCTGGTGTTCCTTGCGCTCGAAACGTTTTCCTTGGCCCTGTATGTACTCGTTGCCTTTCGCCGACGCCGCCTGGACTCGCAGGAGGGTGCACTCAAGTATTTTCTCACCGGATCGTTCGCGAGCGCCTTCTTTCTGTATGGAATTGCTCTCATCTATGGAGCGACCGGCAGTACCAGGATGTTGGCAATCGCGAGCACTGCTTCGAGTTCTTCGCTGCTGACTGCTGGCCTTGCGCTACTCATTGTTGGCCTTGCGTTCAAGGTGGGAGCCGTCCCGTTTCATATGTGGACTCCGGACGCCTATCAAGGTGCCCCATCTCCTGTGACCGGATTCATGGCTGCGGGTTCTAAAGTTGCTGGCTTCGCCGTGATGCTGCGTCTGTTTCACAACGTGTTTGCATCGTTGGTATGGGACTGGCGCCCTGCGCTTATTGCCATCGCCGCGGTCACCATGGTTGTCGGAAGCATCATCGCCATCTCGCAAACAAACGTGAAACGCGTGCTTGCCTACTCTGCCATCGCTCACAGCGGATTTCTATTGATCGGAGTTCTTTCCGTCAATGACCAGGGGATAACGGGTTCGATGTTCTATCTGGCGGTTTATGCCGTCACCATCGTCGCCGCTTTTGGCATCGTTCATGCGGTTGGCGGCGTCGGCGAAGAAACGGTTTCGTTGGATGATTACAGAGGGCTTGGTGCCCGCCAGCCCTTCCTCGCAGGATCGTTCGCTATTTTGCTGTTCTCGCTGGCAGGGCTTCCGCCGACGGCGGGATTTTGGGCGAAATTCGAAGTATTCAAAGCGGGGTACTCAGCGGGCCAAGCGCCGCTCGTCGTACTGGCACTGCTGTCCAGTGCAGTAGCCGCTTTTGTCTACGTAAGGGTCATCTGGCTGATGTTCTTCGAGGCACCTGTCGCGTCGTCTGATGACCTGGTGACGGCCCCGCCTGCAACCGGTCTAGTTGTATTTATCGTGTGCGGGCTTGTTCTTTTCCTAGGCATTCAGCCAACACCTCTTCTCGACCTCGTCCGCCACGTCACCTTCGTGTTCCACTAATCCCCTCACCCCTTTCCTTCTTTTCGAATCCTGCCCCCCCCAGACGGTGGGCGGATTCGAAAAGAACGGTTAGGTTCTACCCCGACATGGACGGATCTCGAAGCGACTATGAGAACTACGTCGGAACGGCAGCGCTTTTCGCCGCGCTAAAACCCGACGACCAACTCGTCAATCAGGATGAACGACTGTTTCAAGTAACTCATCAAACCGCCGAGCTTTGGATGAAGGTCGTAGAGCACGAGATGCCTTTCGCTGTGGAGCGCATCGACGACGGTCAATTGCGTATCGCGTCGTCAACGTTTCGTCGATGCGCCATGATCTTGCGCCTTATCAGCCGCGAACTCGGCATCTTGGAGACTATGCCCCCTGCGCACTATCAAAAGATACGCATGGGGTTAGGGCGCGGCTCTGGTAGTGAATCGCCGGGGTTTCGATACTTGCTGACCGGGGTTGCCGAACCGGTGTGGAAATCGTTCAGTGCTTTGCTCGATAAAAACGCCGTCCAGCCCTTCGATGTTTGGATGGATCCTGACGGTAGGGCAGACCTGCATGAGTTAATGACGGCGATCATCGACTATGACCAATCCTTTCAGGAGTTTCGTTATCACCACTTGAACCTTGCGCGCCGGGAGATTGGTCTTGAGGTCCGATCTCTAAAAGGTGTTCCTGCCGAGATACTTGTGAAGGGCGCAACAGAGTCGCTCTTCCCGGCTTTGTGGGATTCGATAAACGAAGTTACCCGCACTTTCAAACCCGAGTATTGACCCGAGTATTGAATGGCTAAGGCTAGGATCCTTGTCCACGGCGGAGCCGGACTCGTCGATGAGCAGAGATTGCCGTCGTGCATCTTAGGATGCGAAGCTGCGGCGCTAGTTGGACAGCGATATCTCGGCGACAGCGCACTGCAGGCTGTCGTCGCCGCGGTCAAGTCACTAGAAGAAAACCCTGCATTCAATGCGGGTTTGGGGTCGACGCTAACTCGCGAAGGCACGGTTGAATTAG
>JBDSRR010000155.1:0-1505 GCA_039929185.1 Actinomycetota bacterium | reverse complement strand
CCCATCGTAGCGAGCAACAAGGGGGCCGGACCGGAGATAGTTCAGCCGGGTGAGGGTTTTGTGATCGAGCCCGATGACCCTGATGGTCTTGCCGAGGTTCTCATCCGACTGGCCAGCGATCAAACATTGCGCGATGAAATGGGCCGTGCTGCTCGGATCGGAGCCAGAAGATTCGACATCTCGAAAACCGCTGAAGCTGTTGAACGCGTATACGAGGCGTTATGAAGGTCGCGATAGTTCATGATTTCTTGAATCAAAGAGGGGGAGCGGAGCGCGTCGCATTGTCGATGACTCGCCTATTCCCTGATGCGCCCTTGTTCACGAGCCTTTACGATCCACCGGCCACGTTCGACGAGTTCGACAGTGTCGATGTCCGCACCAGTTTCATGCAGAAACTTCCGCATTCCGAGAAGACCTTCAGGGCCATGCTTCCGCTATACCCGTTGGCCTTCAAGTCGTTCGATCTATCAGATTTCGACTTAGTGGTTACCAGTTCCACGCATTACGCGCATCATGTTCGACCCGGAAACGCCCACCATGTCGTCTACTGCCATAACCCCCCGAGGTGGCTGTACCAAACCGACGACTATGTCTCGAAGGGCGGCCCCGTGCCGCGTTGGGCCCGGACGCCCTTGAAACCAGTGCTCGCTTACCTGCGACGTCTTGATCAAAAGGCTGCAGCGAGGCCATCGGCGTACGTAGCCAATTCCAAAGTGACGGCCAAACGCATCCGCGCCCTTTACGGTCGCGAGGCCAAAGTCGTGTCTCCTCCCATCGATGTGACCAGGTTCGATGGGATGCAGGAAGGAGGTGAGAAGAAACATTATCTGGTCGTTTCGCGGCTTTTGCCCTATAAACGCGTAGACCTAGCTGTCTCCGTATGCACTGAGCGCAAGGTGCCGCTGGTGGTCGTGGGCGAAGGTCCTGCCCGCACCGAACTCGAAAAGATAGCCGGTCCAAACGTCCGTTTCGCTGGCAGAGTGTCTGACGAAGATCTTCTTGAGCTGTTTTCAGGTGCCTGGGCCCTCATCCATTGTGGCGAGGAAGATTTCGGTCTCACTCCGCTTGAAGCCAATGCCGCTGGAATTCCCTGCGTAGCGTTTCGTAACGCTGGAGCCCTTGAGACCGTTATAGAGAATGAAACGGGAATCTTGATTCCCAATCAGGGGGGACACGAGTTGAACGAAGCCTTAGACCGCATTGAGAGTCGAGACTGGGATCCAGCTGTTCTCAAGCGTCACGCCAGCACCTTCGATGAGCCAACTTTTCATCGGGGATTGTTGCGCGCTATCGATCTTTCACTTGACTCCCCAACAGCCACCCCAACGCCCAAAGGGGGCCAGGCGTGAGCCCAGCGGTCCGCGCGCGACGCACTCAGCTGAATTGGTTGACCTGGACAAAGGTCATGTTCGACCTTGTGGCCGTACCATCCGGGTTCATCCTTGCTGCCTCGCTGCGGTTCAAACTCGACATTTTCGGCCAGGTTTCCCAAGCTGCCAACTACA
>JBDSRR010000154.1:0-1938 GCA_039929185.1 Actinomycetota bacterium | reverse complement strand
ATCGCGTCGACATCCACTTTCATGAATCTTCATGACGCAATCCAACTCGCATGTAGTTGGCAGGACTATCACCTGTTCCTTTTCAGGGACTTTAACGGAGCAACTATCGCTGGCCTTCCCGACGCCGAAGGGTTCGAGGAGCCAGAGCCAGAGGCCGCCCTCGTCAAACTGTCCTCATTCTTCGCAGGCGATGTACGAAAATGCGTCTACGAGTATGACTTTGGCGACTCCTGGGAACACAACGTCGTACTAGTAGGGACGGTGGAGCTGAAGGAGTTATTCCGCCGACGTCTCATCGACGGCGAGCGCGCTTTCCCTCCGGAAGATTGCGGCGGGATTTCTGGCTACGAGGACTGCGTTAAGGTTTCCCAAGGATCCACCGAGGAAACGATAATCGGCCCCGCCAGCGAGTTGCGCATATGGCTTGGCGATTGGGATTCTGAGTACTTCGACCTTGCTGAAACAAAAAAGATCTTTGACCGCTGAGACCGGACAAATCGGCATGAACTCACTTTAGATGTCATACCCCTTGAGTAATCTCTTGCGTGATGAAAGGCGGATGACAATGATGGACAGAGAAGACCTCATAGCGAAGCTGGAAGTTCGGAAACCGGAGTTAGTCCGGACCATGAGGCAATTCGGAGCCCACGAACCCGACTGGCAGTCGTTGCGCAAGGCGCTCCTGGATGGCTTCATGTTTATGGGGTATTGCGACGGCGTTCGGATGTACAAACATGCGCTCACGCGTCGCTACCTACATCTGGACGCCAAAGGCAACGCCTACCGTTGGAAGGAGGATCACTACGAGCCCATCGGTATCGAAGAAGCGATCGCTCATTCCTTCAATGGCTTGGATTGGGGCTTGAATTGGTTGTCGACCTCTGGAGGATGGGGGTCGACGACATTGATGCTTCTTGGTCGAGCCCCTCGTTTTCTGTCATACCCATCTGCTAGAATCGAACATATGTTCGACAGTAGGAAAGATAGGGAATCGGCACACGAGGCCATCACTCAGCAGGCTGCCCATATAGCGGCTGCAACGTGCCAATGGCTGTTGAACGTAGCCCAGATGCACAAGGAACAGGACTGGGCTGCCACAGGAGCACGTTCAGGTCCTCACTGGCTGTCTTGGTCGTGTGGCATCGACCCCACCTCTGCCAGGGACTATCTAAAGGTAGCAAGTTGCCTTGAAGAACTACCCCTTGTCACTGAAACCTTCTCTAAAGGTGAAATCAGTTCATCCTCAGAGGGGCACAAGTACGTCAGATCGTTCGTATAGCAACACCTGAAACTGAAGAAACCATCCTTTACATGGCAATGAACTCAACCGCAGCTCAACTCGTACGTATCGTTCACTTGTATAAAGCTGCTCTTGAATCCCATGCCCTAGAGCTAGCCAATACCAGAAACGATAAACGCCACCTCGATTACTTCTTCGACGATGACGGATTCCTAGTGATAAAGGGAAGGCTTTGTCCTGAAGACGGTGCCCTAGTCAAAGCTGTCTTAGACAAGATCGCTAACGATCTCGGTAAGGGCCGTATGACAACCAAGGTCAGACATCAAACAGAAGTCGCTCCAGGCGATGTCTACGCAACCTATGGTGCCAATCGAGCCGATGCTCTGGTTGCTCTTGCCCAAGGAGCATCTGCACCTACCGCTCAAGTAGTGATACATGTCAGTAAAGATAGTTTGTGTGGCATACAGGATGGTCCATCCATCCCAACCGAAACAGCAAGACGCCTATCTTGTGACGCCAGCATCGTTTCGATGCACCATGGCGAAGATGGTCCTTTAAGCGTCGGTCGTAAGACAAGAAACATCCCAATAGGTATACGAAGGGCGCTACACATCCGTGACTTAGGGTGCCGCTTCCCCGGATGCGATGGATATCGCCATGTCCAGCGCCACCACATCCAACATTGGACACGACAAGGC
>JBDSRR010000153.1:0-13056 GCA_039929185.1 Actinomycetota bacterium | reverse complement strand
GCACAAGAACAAAGGGGATGATCTTGGTGACGACAGCCCCAGAACCATGCATCACCGCGCGACGCATCGGAGTTGAACACAGATAGCTTTCATAGTCGGTTTTGGCCCCCGGGCGAGGAGGTGGGGGCCCTCCAAGGAAGTAATGCGTAAAGCGGATGCCCACCAGTCGTCCCACGACCCAATGCGTAAGGCTATGTGTGCTCAACTCTAAAGCTCCGAAGCCGACCAGAAAGATCAGCGGATGGTTAAACGTAACTGCAACTACCCCCACACCAGTACCTAAAGCAAGTACGGAAGTACCGAGCCAGGCGGGTACCCGAAGACGCACCCCGGCCTCGAAAGCCTCGCGATCGATGGCCGCGACCCGCCTCGCATATCGTTTCGCTAGTGTCCGATCCTTGCGCAGTATCGCAACGGCTGGCCAAAAACCCGTTCCTTTTAGACCTCGCCCATCTGCAAGCGCCCGCTCAGCCGCGTCGAGAACGGCCCCGATATTCATCCCCTTAACATCATCGCCATAGGTGCGATGCGTTCAACCATGGCGAATAATTCCTCTGCTCGCGAGCGATCGCCGTCGAGATGAGACAAAAGGTCGACCCCGAGATACATGGCTACGACTGCGCCAGCCAAAGCCTTTGGATCGATCAGCGATTCCAAGAACGAACCGGCAAGAGCGCCAGCGATCATCCGCTCGGCAAATTCAACCCAGGGTTCCAGGCGAGCAACTATTTCGGGGCCCAGGTCTGGGCGGCTCAGACTTCCAGCGATCATCTCGGACACCACCGTGATGTGACCAGAAGCGAGGTCTTCGCGATAAAGGTCGGTTGCTACTTTGAGTTTGTCCTCAAGCGTGCCCGCTTCCATGAGTTCGGTTTCGTAACGCTGCATGCGAGCCGCACTGGTGGCGTCGAGCGCCGCAAGAAGCAGGTCATTCAAGGTCCCGAAGTGATAAAAGATAAGCGCTTGGTTGAAGTCACCGCGCCGTGCGATCGCACGTGCGCTAGTTCCCGCAAATCCCTCGTCTTTCAAGGTCTGCAAGGCCGCCTCGACGATCTTCTGTTTGGTGGTCAATCCATCCATTGCACAAGGCTCCGTTAAGCACATGCTTTGAGCGTACGCTCAATATAGTACCACTACAATGGTCGGATGGCTGAATTCTGGCTCGGTATGCTCACATTAGTCTTTTGGGTCCTGGTCCTACTCCGCTTGGGGTTCATGCTGCACAACCGGTCTAGGCACCCATTCCGGACCATACACAGCTTCAAGCGGGCCGCAAAAGCCCTCGTCCCCCCGCAGATACCCCCGCAGCAGGTACCTGCTGAGCCAGAGCCCGTCTTGGACCTGGATCCCCCAGGCCCCCCGGGCCTTCCCCAGCCCATACAGCTGCCCGAGCCTTTGGTCCGGGACGTTGAAGTGATCGCTGCGCCCAGCGGGCCGCGCCGCTATCGTGGACTCACCTATATCGTTGTCGATGAAGATGGCATCCCTGAAAGCTAGATCATGAGCACTATTCAGATCGGGACCGCATCTTGGACCGACAAGACCCTTCTGCAAACGAGTTTCTATCCAGAAGGCGTGAGCACTCCGGAGAAACGCCTTCGGTTTTACGCCGAGCAATTCTCCATCGTCGAAGTCGACTCGACTTACTACTTTCCTCCTACTGAGCGCAACTGCGCGCTGTGGATACAGCGCACTCCCCCAGACTTCACTTTTCACATCAAGGCATATTCCCTGCTAACGAACCATCCGACCCGCCCTGAATCACTGTACGCAGACCTGCGCGATCAAGCGACCAAACGCGAGCGTTTCCTGTATGCATCACACCTACCCGAAAGCGCGATGGATGAAGTTTGGCGGCGGTTCGTCGAAGCGCTGATGCCGCTGCATTCTTCTGGAAAACTTGGAGTCGTCCTGTTCCAGTTTCCTCAGTGGTTCGTGCCAAACGACAAGAACCGCGACTACATAATGCGATGCCAGCAACGATTGGCGGACTTTACTATCGCGGTGGAATTTCGCAATGGCACCTGGATGAACGAACGCACGATGAGATTCTTAGAACAGCTGCGCATACCATTCACCAACGTCGACATGCCGCAGGGCTTTCGCTCCAGCATGCCTCCAACAGCCAACACCACCAGCAAGCAGGTGAGTTATGTTCGATTCCACGGTCGTAATGTCGATCAGTGGGACAAGCCTCATGCAACGGCAACTCCCCGTTTTGCATATCTATATACAGAAACCGAACTGGCTGAATGGGTGCCGCGATTGCAAGACCTGGCCACCCGAAGCAAGCAAGTTCATGTCCTGATGAACAACTGCTACAGCGATCATGCAGTGACGAATGCCAAGCAACTAGCGGCGATGCTCTAACCGGTGCGCCCCAGGGGTGTCGCCGCGGTCGCCGCGCTGGTAGCAGTTGCGGCGGTTTGGGGTCTGACGTTCGTGATGATCAAGCAGGCCATCACCGATCTGCCTGCTCTAGAATTTCTTGCACTTAGATTCTTCTTCGCAGCGGCGCTATTGGCAGTCGCATTTCCAAAACTTTCGATCCCTTCACATGGGTCACTTCGACCAGGCATCCTTGCCGGTCTCGCACTTGCTGCGGGTTACGGATTCCAGACTTTCGGGCTCAAGTTCATTGGAGCAACCGAGTCGGGCTTCATCACCGGGATGATGGTTGTTTTTACACCGGTGATCGGCGGACTCGTCGCAAGAACATGGCCGCGTCCCATCGCTATCGCTGCGGTGATCATGTCGAGCATAGGTTTGATCTTGCTCTTTACTCAGGGTCGTCCGCTAGTCGGCGGCATAGGACTTGGCGAGGTACTGACACTCGGTTGTGCGATGAGTTTCGCCATCCACGTAGTCGTGCTCGCAAAAAACTCCCCTAACCACGATGCACGAACGCTGGCGATCATTCAGATGTCCACATGCGCCGTCGTGTTCACCGCCCTTGCGTTGCTCGGTCAGGAGTGGAAGCTACCAACATCGCAGGTTGTTGTTGCTCTGGTAGTCACATCGGTCGGAGCTAGCGCTCTTGGCTTTCTTGTTATGACCTGGGCAACTCAGGTGTTAACAGAAACTCAAACGGCAGTCACCCTTACGCTCGAACCCGTCTTCGCCGGCATAGCAGGTGTGATCCTGTTGGAAGAACATCTGAGCCCCGTCGGATGGCTGGGGGCCATATTGATATTCGCGGCGATGTTGGCGGCTAACGCGCGATCGCAGTGATCTGTTCGATCGCGTATTCGATGTCGTCGGCAGAAACATCCTTGTGAGTGACCATGCGCACGATACCTGGCCGATAGGCTAAGCACCTTACTCCGCGCTCTCCCAGGACGACTACGAACTCGTCAGGCGAATAACCTATGTACTCGGTCTGCACCCAAACCATGTTGGTTGCGACATTTTGAGGAAAAGTGGCATGTTCATGAACCTGGGAGATGCCAACGGCTAAACGCTTGGCATTTACATGATCTTCCGCAAGTCGGTCAACCATGGTGTCCAACGCCACGAGGCACGCTGCTGTCAGAACTCCGGACTGCCTCATACCACCGCCGTGCATCTTACGGAACCGATGAGCCTTCTCGATGAACTGAGACGACCCGACAACCATCGAACCCACTGGACAACTAAGGCCCTTTGAGAAGCAAAAGCTCATCGCGTCGACCAAAGAGCAGTATTCCTTCAAAGAAACACCACTTGCCACTGAAGCGTTGAAGATGCGGGCACCGTCGAGGTAGATCATGAGCCCATACTCGTCGGCGACCTTTCGCGCAGCGCGCAGATCGTCGATGGGATAGATGGAGCCCCCTTCAAGGTTGTGCGTATTTTCCAGGGCGATCGCGGCTGTGCGGGGGAATGTATACGCGGGGGGTCGAATGGCTGCCACGATTGCATCTGGGTCGAGCACTCCCCACCTGCCCGCAACTAGGCGCGCCTGTATTCCTCCAACAGCGGCCAAGGAAGCCACCTCGTAGTGCACCAGGTGCGCGTTTTCATGGCAGATGACTTCGTCACCCGGCCCGGCCATCGACCGGATGGAAACTAGATTGCCCATGCTTCCGCTGGGAACGAAGAGGGAAGCCTCGACGCCACATAACTCAGCCACGCGCTGCTCGAGCAGGTTCGTCGTTGGATCGTCGCCAAAAACATCGTCACCAAGTTCCGCGGTTGCCATGGCCTCGCGCATCTGTGGCGTTGGTTTGGTAACGGTGTCGGAACGAAGGTCTACGTTGAACATGACTTGAGATTAACCGAAGAAAACCTTTGCCACGTCATATAGATCATCACCGACTGTCTTGGGTTTTACAGCAACCGAAAGCGGCACGAGTACGATAGATGTGGCATGAAGAGCAACCATCATGCCCGTCTTGCCCTGGTGAGCTGCCTCGGTAGCAGCCACTCCGAAACGGGTCGCCAACACTCGATCGAAGGCGGTGGGTGTCCCTCCCCTTTGGATGTGGCCCAAGATAGTTGCCCTGGTTTCGAAGCCGGTCCTTGCCTCGATCTGTTGTTCCAGCGCGGACCCGATGCCACGAAGACGCACATGCCCGAATTCGTCGAGCTGATCCGATTCAGTATGCATACTGCCATCCTTGGGGACTGCCCCCTCGGCCACCACGACGATAGAAAAGCCCTTGCCTGTTGCATGACGATGCTGAAGGTGGGCAACAACTTCCTCGATGTCGAATGGACGTTCTGGTATCAGCATCAAGTCCGCTCCCCCAGCGATCCCGGCATGAAGGGCTATCCAACCTGCGTGGCGCCCCATAACTTCAACGACCATCACTCGATGATGCGACTCGGCAGTCGTATGCAACCTGTCGATGGCTTCAGTAGCAACGTTGACGGCGGTGTCAAACCCAAACGTGTAGTCAGTCCCTGACAGATCGTTGTCGATGGTTTTCGGAACTCCCACAAGCGGTATGCCCTCTTCATGCAGTTTCGATGCGGCGCCAAGGGTATCTTCCCCGCCGATGGGGATCAGCATGTCGACGCCGTGAGTCGCAAGAGTGGCCCTTATCCGGTCGGGTCCGTCACCCTCCCCGAACGGATTGGTTCGTGAGGTTCCTAGTATCGTCCCGCCACGATGCAAGATGCCGCGAGTGTTCTCAAAGGTCAATTCTTGGACGGTTCCGGAGAGCACGCCTTCCCACCCATCACGAAAGCCAACGATCGTGTCCTCGTAATGACCGATACCCTTGCGCACGATCGCCCTGATAACCGCGTTCAAGCCAGGACAATCGCCACCGCCGGTAAATACACCTATTCGCATACGAGGGCATTCTACGACGTAGAATCTTGGCTCGATGCGAACCTTCCTTGGCACACTAATCGCATGTTGCATGTTGGCGACGCCCGCCCAAGCCCAGTCAGTTGGGGCAGCTGGGGCAGCTGGGGTCAATGGCGTTGGGCCGACCCAAACACGGGTTGAGCAACTTGCGAAGCGTTTGGACGGCCTGCTCTTGGAGCTTCAAGATGCAACCAATGCCGCATCTGCTGCGTCCGGAAATCTGGCCATAGCACGGCTTCGGATCAGCCAAGCCCAAGAAAAAGCAGATAGAACGAAGGTGCTGCTAAACGCCCAAGCAAGAAATACTTACATGAGAGGCAGTTTCCGCAACGCGCAGTTACTCCTTTACGCACGGGATCTGCGCCAAGTGCTTACCGTCGGAACCTACATCGGCTCTTCGATGCGACGCGACGCCGAAGACTGGGCAACCTATGCCGCTGCCATTGAAAGGATCGAACAAGGACAAGCAACGATCCAAACACAGCGAAACCTTCTGCAGTCCAACAAACAACGCCTCGCCGATCTGCGACCCCAACTTCAGCAAGCTCTGGAGTCCCAACGCAAGATCCTCGCAGAAGCGCAGGCCGAGATCGCGAAGTTAAGCGAACTGCGTCGCAAGGAACTAAACCGCCGAGGGCCAGTTTCTGCTGTGGTTGCGGCGCGAAGAACTGCGAGACAACGCGAACTTGATATCAAGTTATCGGCATTACTGTCATGGCTGGCCACCAACCAAGAACGCTCACTTACTTCTACGGGTTTGGTTTCGTCGGGTTTGGCCTCGTGGTATGGCCCCGGTTTCGATGGACGCCGAGCTTCTAGCGGAGCAACGTATCACCAGGAACAGATGACAGCGGCCAGTTTGGTGCTGCCATTTGGCACCATCTTACGCGTGACGTACAAGGGTCGTTCCGTCCTACTCGTGATCACCGATCGAGGTCCTTACGTTGCTCCAAGGGTTCTCGACCTGTCCCATGGCGCATCGGTTGCTATTGGACACTCGGGAGTTCAAAACGTGACGATGGAGATCATGATTCCAACCTCGCCAGCTCCTGGGTTTCCTTGATACTTGCTATAGACGCTGGCACCACAGGAATAACGGTCTTGGTTGTGGACCATGCAGGATCGATCATCCACAAGTCCTACAACGAATTCCCCCAATACTTTCCCCGTCCCGGCTGGGTGGAACATGATCCGAGAGAGATCTGGGACACAACCCTGCTGACCGCCCAACAGGCGATCGCCGCCATCGGAGGTCCAGGTCAACTCGTAGCCATTGGCATCACCAACCAACGGGAAACCACTGTTGTTTGGGATCGCAAGACGCTTGAACCTGTCCACAACGCCATCGTTTGGCAATGCAGGCGCTCGGCCCCCATCTGCGACGAGTTGCGGGCACAAGGTCTCGAACCAGAGATCCGACAGCGCACAGGACTTGTCCTAGATGCGTACTTCAGCGCAACGAAGCTCACTTGGCTGATGCGCAACGTGCCAGACATCAAAGCGCGAGCACTATCGGGCAGCCTTGCCTTCGGAACCGTTGATAGCTGGCTCATCGCCAAGCTAACCGAGGGCGAAGTTCACGCCACAGACATGTCGAATGCGAGCCGAACCATGCTTTATAACATCCACGACCTAAGTTGGGACCCCTTCCTTTTAGATACCTTTGAAGTGCCAATCTCGTTGATGCCCGAAGTGTCTCCGTCAGGCCACTCATTTGGAACAACCCGGGTCTTTGGCGAACAGATACCCATCACCGGCGTTGCAGGCGACCAACAAGCCGCGCTATTCGGCCAGGCTTGTTTTAAGCCCGGCATGTCAAAGAACACCTATGGCACTGGATCGTTCGTGCTGACTAACATGGGAAGTGACAAACCCATAAGTGAGCACAACCTGTTGACGTCTATTGCATGTGGCGCATGGGGTTTAGAGCGTCAGGTTACCTACGCATGTGAAGGTGCCATCTTCGTAACAGGCGCGGCGATACAGTGGCTGCGCGACGGGCTCGGACTGATCACATCTGCATCAGAAGCCGGGCCCTTGGCGGAGTCAGTATCGTCAACCGATGGTGTTTACTTCGTACCTGCCCTTACCGGTTTGGGGGCGCCACATTGGAACCCCAACGCAAGGGGTACTATCACCGGGATCAGCAGAGGCACAACCAAAGCCCATCTGGTTAGAGCGACGGTGGAAGCCATGGCCTACCAAACCAAAGATGTTGTCGATGCGATGCATGCCGACACCGGAGTTGAACTGCTTGAACTAAGGGTCGATGGCGGAGCAAGCGTTATGAACGTGATGTGCCAATTCCAGGCAGACATGTTGCAGCTGACCGTGGCCCGACCGGTGATCCACGAAACCACGGGCATGGGGGCCGCTTACTTGGCCGGCATCACGCACGGATTTTGGGATGGGATGGAAGATGTCGAGACCAGGTGGAAAGTCGACCGCCGTTTCGAACCCAAGATGAGTATCGACGAACGAGATTCTCTCTACGCCGGCTGGAAACGCGCGCTGCCTGCAACGTAGTTGGTGTCATGCGCTTTGACATGAAGCTCCTCTTACGTGAGCCTTTTGCGTAGCGCCGACCAGCGGACGCCCTGGGTCTGTTCCAACCGTTGGTTACCCAGCAAGGTGTCGAACTCGACCAGTTTCGGACATTGGAATCGCTTCGAGTATAAGAGGCGCAAGTTTCAGGAGGTCCTCAAGTTTGTAGGTTGGCGCATCGAGGACAAGGATCCCGATGCCCGGGACCGATAGGTTCTGTTGGTACTCGATGCTTCGATCGTTCGTTATCATGATTTCGAATCCGGCACTTACTGCAAGCCCGAGGAGTTCGCCATTCGTCTTACCCGACCAACCTTGGGCACGAACCGTCGAAACGTCGTGGTCGGTTATTGCTCCTGCCAAGCGAAGGGGCAGATGCTCATCAAGCAGGATGCGCAAGGGGAACTGCTGCCTCTAATGCCTCGAGTACCGTAACGATTTGATCGCGACTAACTGATGGGAAGTCCTCCATGAATTCCTCGATGCCGTGGTTTCCCTCTAGATAATCGATCAGATTCCGAAGTGGCACTCGGGTGCCAACGAAGACTGGTTTCCCGCCAAGAATCTCTGGATCCGAATGAACCACGGACATCATGTCGCTCATGCGCCCAGTTTACCCCTCTTAGTCTGGGTAACGGTTTTGCGAATCAGCCCCCCGCCCCGAGCGAGTGGTCGGATGCAAACGAGAGTTAGCCCGAGGTGGGTATGGCCTGGAGACATGGTTTACACATCACGCAGGATGGGATCCCTACAAGGAGTGCTAACTATTCCCCCGGACGTACCAATCCTAAACATCTCCAGAGTCATCCTTCTTGACCCCAAGAATCCGAGCAATGACGAACCCCGAAATCAATGGCAGAGCTAGCATCATCCAAAGAGTCGGACCGCCAGCGATGATCCCCTACACAATCAGGCCCAGCAGCCCTCCCATGGTTAGAAACATGGCTAGAAACCCGTCAGGAAACGCCCAAACCCAACCATTGGGCTCGCGCTTCCACCACTTGATGGCTGGCTCAGGGGAATTGTTCTCCTCGGGTTCCATAGCCCCTCGGCCTTCAGGCCTGGACATGAAGTTCCATTGCTTCACGGATTAGTTGAATCACATCCTCACGCGTTTCCGCTGCTGCGACGCATCCAGGAAGATTCGGCACGTGGGCTCCCAACTACTGTCGCCCTGTTCAACGATAACGGTGTAACGCATCACTTCTGCTCCATATTCAACCTAGCCTGCTTCAGGATCGTACTCACTGTACCTCTTGGTATCTCAACGCTTGGCTTACCCGCCACCGTGACGAGGCCTGGCTTAACCTGGCGCGTACGCTCACAACGCGTCCAACCACGGGTGATCGGTGCGGACGCGCCGCAGGGCGTCGCGGAGCCACCGCAGAGCGCCCGCATCCAGGAGGGGCAGTGCTGCACGGAAGTCCTCCTCATCCTTCTCGCGGATCCCCAGGGAGCCCGTCCCCTTGTGAAGAAGTTGAATCTCGGGCCGCAGGTATGGGACCCCACTTTGCGTGCGCAGGCCGATCTCAGCGAGCGGGAGCCGAAGGACGCGGTCACGCTTGCAGATCCAGTCCTGCCCATCGGACGGGTTGAGCATGAGCTGGAAACGCCACGCACCGGCATCCGGCTCGCGGATCCAGATGTCACCGACATCGTCCGGGAGGCCAGCGCCTGGCTCCCAGCTTCTCACCCCCTCCTCGCGGCTGGCCAGATGCAGATCCCAATCGACCAGCTCGCGCTGGACGGCGACGGCGTCCTCCCGAAGCACCAGGACGTCCACGTCCTCGTGCTCACGGCGCTGCGGACCACCGAGATGAAACTCGATCGCCCACCCGCCGGCGATCCACCAAGGCCGCGTGACGACGGACATGATCTCGGCGACGCGCTCGGGGCTGTACGAGTCCCACGGACCGTACAACTCCTCGTCGGTCGCGACGCGCGGTTCTTCAGACATCGTTTCGCCGCTCAGGTCGATTCCCTCCAAGTCGACGGCGCGGCGGTCTGCCGACGGCCGCCAGATGCTCCACCCAAGGGTCCGCTATCAGTCATTCCGGTCGGTACAACGGACCTGCGGATCAGCGGCACCGGCCCGGCCAGCGAAGCGCCCGGCGTCCGTTGCATGCGCGAGTTATACCTCTCGATAGCTGCGACCCCGATTCTTCCACGTCCTTGGATCGCGACGGCCATGAAAGCACCCGAGAATGACGACCGCATCATCCTCGATCACGTAGAGGATGACGTAGGGAAACATGCAGCAGGATTCGCCGCATGTCGAAATACACCGAGGCGAAGATTTCGGGGTTGCCTACTTCCGGCGTGACTCGGACGAGTCGCGTCACTCCCTCTTGCGAAGTCTGTCTAGAACTACCTCGAGCTCTTGAGCTGCTTCAGGCTCAACCTTGTGGGCAGCAAGTCGTCGATCAAGCTCCTCACGCTGAAATTCAGTTAGCGGAAGTGATTCCGGTTGCTCTCGGATGCTGTCCCAGAGATCTTCGACAAGGCGCAGCCGCACCTCGATCGGGAGTTTCAGCATGTCTTCAGGAAGCGCACTCATGAGTCAATGATGTACTCGGAGGGACCGGACTGCAAGGGCTTAGGTAGGTATAACGGTGTCATGGGAGGATTTTCAGCTTATCTCCCAAGGAATGATCGCCGGTGATCAAGCTCCACGTCAGGTATGCCCCAAGGGCAGTAAACCCGATGGCACCGAACAGCCCTCTCAGGATGGTAATGAACACAAACCACATGACACCTACGTCTCCACGGCGAGCTACTTGGATGTCAGAAAGGAGCCACACCCAAAAGCCTGCCGAAGCTAAAAAGACGAGAGGTAGAACTACGAAGAAGGGAAGGCTCACCTATGCACTTCGCGAGTCGGTATAACGACTTTGGGGATCCGCCGCCGCCGGAGGCGGTCGGTTGTAGCCCTTTGTTAAACAGCGAGTGGTCATCATGAGCAGTAGCCTCACTTTAAGTTGCCTTCCTGAATGTCGCGATGATGGAAATGAAACCAGTTCCGATTCCTGCTTGCCCAGCGTCCCATGGACCAGGTGGTATTAGCTTCGCTGCCCCTGCGCCTAAGAGGACCGCCGCAACGATGAGCCATGAGGCAATTGATGGTTTCGTGTTCTTCATGTTCCTCATTGGCCAGCCCACGACGGCGCCAACACCGAATCCACTAATTGCCCACAGGACTGACTCGGCTCGATCTTGCGCACTCAGGATGGGGAGCGAGGCTAAGAGGGAGCCGACGATAATCACGGACGCGCCGCGTAGCCACCTCGGACGCGACCGCTGCTCAATCGGGAATCCGTTCATGTCTGTTTAACGGATCGCCGAATCAGCCGCCACGAGCGTAGCGAGTGGGGATGTTGACCCGTTTTTGTGGACACTCATCGGGTGAAGCATTACGCCGTTTCATGTTCGAAGTCAATGGGTGAGCGATAACCCAACGATGAATGCAAGCGAGTACGGTTGTATCTACGAATGTAAGGAAGGATGACCGAGCGCAGATGCGCTTCGTCCTCGAAAGTGATCCCATGGATCGCTTCCGCTTTCATCGAATGAAAGAACGACTCCATGAATGCGTTGTCGGTGATCTCTCGTGGTCTCTTCATGCTTTGGACCATGCCCAACGACGCGACTCTGTTCCGATAGCTGTACGCGGAATATTCAGACCCCCGATCCGAGTGGAAGATGATCCCTTTAGTATGTTTGCGACGTTGGACCGCGATGTCGAACGCTCCCATCGTAAGCTTCACGTCTCGATGTCGACCGATCTTCCAACCGAGCACCCTTCGAGAATGTCGGTCCATCACTACGGCGAGGTATCTGCGCTTTGATGGGCTCATGAGATAGGTGACATCTCCGACCCAGACCTGATCACGTGATGTGGTTGAGAGACCCAGCACCTGATTGGGAATGGCATCGTAGAAGCGGTGCGTCCCGGGGGTCCTTCGGTAGATCTTAGCCGCACGGGCCTTAAGACCTTCTTGCTGCATAAGCCTCGCCACTCTTTTACGCCCGATGCTCACGCCCGCCTGCCTCAAGGCCTGGTGGATTCGAGGACTCCCATATGTTCCCTTGCTCGATTCGAATATGGCGGTGATTTGCTTCGACAATTTCTCATCTTGTAGATCACGGGCGCTGGGGCTGCGCTTGCACCAGGCGTAATAGCCCGCACGGCTTACCCCGTAGCGCTTGCACAGTGCTGTCACGCCGAACCGGTCCTGCTCCGATCGGATGAATGCGTACTTCCCGACCGTAGTTCTGAACAGAACCGGATGGCTTTTTTTAGTAGTTCGTGCTCCTCTTTGAGCAGCGCGTGCTCACGCTTGAGTTTTGCGAACTGACGGACGTCATCTACCTGTTGCGTGTCGGGGTCGATCGTGACCTTGGCTTTGATCAATCCGTCACGGACCTCCTTGCGCCACCTCGACAACATGAAGGGATGGATGTCGAGGGCTTCCGCGACATCTTTGACCTGGATGTCCTCGATGTCGGTGAGCTTCACTGCTGTCAGCTTGAACTCAGCTGTATATCGCTGGATCTTCTTGATGCCTGGTCTGGCCATCTGCACCTCCCTGGTCGAGCGTTAGGGCAGAGTGTCTACTAATCCGGGGCAACTTCTTGGGCGGTTGTATTCGGTAGTTATACGGTGGTGGCAGGGAGTCATGCGCCCGCCCTTCGACTGTGGCGCCGGACGATTGCCCTTAGGAACCCGAGGTCGATCAGTAAAACAAGTGCAAGGTAGAACCAAGCGCCCGGGCTCCAGTAATCAAGAACAGACGAGATAGCTCCCCAGGTGATTAGGAGCGAAGTCGCTAACAGCGCCACGAGAAAGGGAGTTCGGATCTTTGCTTCGCGCAAGTCGTTTCGGAGTTCAGAAACGATGTTCTTCCCTACTTTCCGTTGCATTCGCCAATTCAGATAAACGATCCACAACAGGTTGAGACCGCCGAGTACCCAGAGGGTCTTCGTCATGCTCGGCGACGCAGCCCTGTGGTCATGTGCTCCTCCGTATAACTCTTATATGACCAGACCGGGTTAAACGTGATTATCGGTCGGGTTATGTGCGGAGGTCGGTTCAGGGCAACAATTAATGCCTCCTGTGAACAGCAGTTTCGCTCCAGCCATCAAATCTTCCCCGCTATTAGCCCGCCCGCAAGTCAGTGTAAACGCGGGCCCCAAAGCAAGACTCGAGTCGCGCCAGT
>JBDSRR010000152.1:0-5837 GCA_039929185.1 Actinomycetota bacterium | reverse complement strand
TCACAAGCTGCACAAACACTTCCAATCCATCAGTGATGCTCGCCGCAGGTCTGCTTGCTCGAAAGGCAGTTGAAGCTGGACTGATGACGCAGCCATGGGTAAAGACCTCTCTTGCGCCAGGTTCACGCGTTGTCACCAGTTATCTCGATAAAGCCGGACTTACTCCTTATCTCGAAAAACTAGGATTCAATCTCGTCGGCTACGGCTGCACGACCTGCATAGGCAACTCAGGACCATTGCCAGAACAGATCGCAGAACAAGTCGACGCTAAAGACTTGGCGGTCGTTGCAGTACTTTCCGGTAACCGCAACTTCGAAGGACGTATCCATTCACAGGTAAGGGCCAGTTACTTGGCGTCTCCCCCCTTATGTGTGGCTTACGCCTTGGCCGGACGAGTCGACATCGATCTAACCAAGGATCCTCTGGGGATCGGGGTGGCGGGGCCAGTTCACTTAGCGGACATATGGCCTAGCGCATCAGAGATATCGGATGCGATCGCCACAGCGGTTAGCCCGGATCAATTCGACATCGAATACGGACGCATCTTTGAAGGAGACGAACACTGGAAAAAAATGTCCACTGACAACGGGGCTGATACCGATCTCTACAACTGGGACCCAAAGTCGACCTACGTTCGTGAGCCGCCTTACTTTGAACATACAGATGTTGTTTTCGAGCCTCCGACCGACATCATCGGGGCGCGCGTTCTCGTTCACCTTGGCGATTCGATAACTACAGATCACATATCACCGGCCGGTGCCATCAAAGCTGATTCGCCCGCCGGTCGGTACCTCGTAGGGCACTCGGTGCCAGCACAAGAGTTCAATAGCTTCGGCTCACGTAGGGGCAACCACGAGGTCATGATGCGCGGCACGTTCGGCAACCTGCGACTACGGAACAAACTCGCTGGCAGCAAAGAAGGACCCTGGACGACATATCTGCCCTCCGATGAACTGATGAGCATCTACGACGCGTCTATGCGTTACCAGAAGGAGGGTCTCCCGCTCGTTGTAATCGCGGGCAAAGAGTACGGCTCTGGTAGTTCGAGAGATTGGGCGGCGAAAGGTACTTTACTGTTGGGAGTAAGAGCCGTAATCGCCGAGAGTTTCGAACGAATCCACCGAAGCAACCTTGTCGGCATGGGCATACTGCCTCTACAGTTCGACACGGCCCCCATGGACCGCATGGACCCCATGGAATTGACCGGTCGCGAGTCATTTACGATAACTGGCGTCGCCGATCTTCAGCCTTTACAAAAGCTAGATGTTCACGTCACTCGCGAAGATGGTTCGACGGCCTCATTCGTAACGACCGTTCGCATCGACGCGCCTGCCGAGGTGGAGTACTTCCGCCACGGTGGGATCTTGCAGATGGTGCTGCGCGACCTATTCAGCGTTGATTCCCAATGAGCTGATCCTTAATGACCGTTCGGGCGGCGTTTCTTCCAGCCGCCCCCATCACTCCCCCGCCAGGCGATGCACCAGACCCACAGATATAAAATCCACTAAGCGGCGTTCGATATTCGAAGCGATCGCCGAAGGACTGGTCCGGCGTGATCTCGCCGTGAAAGATATTTCCACCTGTGAGTCCAAACCGCTGCTCTAGTTCTGTTGGCCCCAGAACTTCCGATGCGATAACAGCATCTGCGATGTTGGGAGCGTACCGACCAATCGTGGCGATCACATTTTTGTACGCATCTTCCGAGCCGGACCCATCCGCCGGAGCGTATTGCGTGAAGGCAGACAAAACATGCTTGCCTTCGGGGGCGAGCGTTGGATCGGTCGTGGATTGGATAAATATCTCCATGAATGGATCGTTCGAAAACTTTCCCCCATCGGCGTCTTGCCAGGCGCGTTCTAGATAATCGATCGAAGGTGAGATCTCGATAGTTCCGCGGTGCTGGGGGCCTGACCCCGGCAGACATGTGAAATCTGGCAGCTCATCTAAGGCTAGATTCACTTTCACCACGGAGGCCGGTGTCTTCCATTCCTTCACACGTTGTTCGAACTCAGCCTCTAGTGTTCCGTCTGGAAGCAATCGCAAGAAAGATGTCGTCGGGTCGGCATTAGAAAGAACGACATTTGCAAGGTTCACTGAACCATCGTCGAGTTGCACTCCGATCGCTCGGCCGTTTTCGACAACGACATGGTCAACTGACGCTCCAACATTGATTTTCACGCCCATGCTCCCGGCGGAAGAGGCAAGTGCAGTAGTTACCGAACCCATGCCACCCCGTACATAGGCCCAAGTTCCGTGGGCGCCGTTCAATTCACCGCCCAGATAGTGATACGCCATGACCCACGCCGTCCCTGGGTGTCGGGGACCTAATGCCGTGCCGATGATGCCCTGCGACGCGAACGCTCCACGAACCTCGTCCGAATGAAAGAACTTCTCCACCACTTGAGCGACGCTTCCAGCGACGGCTAAAGACCAAACCTCGGGCGGCAGTAACTCTTCCAGTTCCGCACGTAGAGGTGGGTTTTCCATCTCGGCGAAAGGACGTAACAACGAGATGGCATGATCCCAGAATCGACCGAACTCTCCGTACGCCTGGGCATCGTGCGCGTCGATACGCATCAGTTCTTCCTCCGTGCGTTTTGCGTCTCGCCAGATGAAGAAATGCCTTCCATCAGCAAGCGGGACGAATAGTTGAGGATCCTTGGGATAGAAGGAAAGGCCATGCTTGGCAAGTTCTAAGTCCGAATAGATGTCAGGCCGAAGCAAGCTCAGGGAATAAGAAGCGCTTGATACATTGAATCCCGGAATTATCTCTTCGGTGACCGCCGCCCCCCCGACCACTTGTCGCCGTTCGAAAACCGATACATCGAATCCTTCACGGGCTAGATAACAAGCGGCAACAAGTCCGTTGTGACCCGCACCGATAACTATCGCCCTATGCAAGGTGCTTTCGAAAAAAACTCAGGGTGCGTTCCCAAGAAAGTTTCGCCGCTTCATCGGCATACGCCTCCGGTCTAGAATCGTTGAAGAAAGCGTGCGAAGTATCTGGGTATACATACATCTGCGCGTCGACGCCTTGTGACGAAAGATCATCGAATAATTGCGTAGCTCTGTCACCCGATGCCCAGTCGTCATGGTCGGCATAATGACCGAGCACAGCGCCTTTGATATTCGAATAATCAGGTGATCTAGAAGGCAGCCCGTAATAGACGACGGCAGCGTCGATGTGCGCGACGGCACTTAAGGTCAAAGACAGCCCGCCTCCCATGCAGAAACCGATGCAACCGACTTTCACCGGATCTACCGCTGGACTTGACCGCAGGTACTTGACCGCCCCCGACATGTCCTCGATGGCACCGTCGATCTTCAACTGCATCAACATCTTTCCTGCCTCATCGGGTTCTACCGTTGTTGCTCCGTGGTAGAGGTCGGGGGCTAACGCCACAAAACCCTGGGCGGCAAGCCGATCGCAAACGTCCTTGATGTGATCGACAAGCCCCCACCACTCTTGAATGACCACCACAGCAGGCCCTTTGTTGTCCGGCGCCGCAAGATATCCCGAACAAGTTCCCACACTGCTTGAGAATTCGATCAATTGGCCCATGCAAGTCTCCCTCGTAAGTTGGCAGCAGTGTAAGGTGCCTGGCATGACCAGGGAAAATGGCGAGAAGCAGTCTCAAACTGAGCAGATAATGAAAGAGTCCGAAGAGCGAACCGAGGACCCGGCAACCGAAGACCTCGAGGACGACTCCGTCGAACGACGAAAGTCAGACGATCTGACCTCGGACGCAGAAGCCGAACAGGAGTAGTCGCGGCCGAAGCCAGCTCGAAAGCCAGCTCCGGCGCACCAAGGGCAACTGGGGGGGTAGCGGCCCTCAGTGGTAAACAACTTCCTAATTATAAGCCGCGAGACGCTGCTACCTGTACCTTTTGCAATAGTTCCGCAGTTGACGGACAATCATCATCCACGCGCGAAAGGATGGCCTCATGCCTAAAGTTTTAAGAAGCAAGCCTGTTCTATTGGTCGGTGCGGCAACTATCTTGAAGAAGGTTCGCGACCAGGCCGCTCAGCGACGACGCAAAACGCGGGGGCGCAAGATCGCTGGAATCCTAGGAGCAACGGGGCTGGTCGGTTTGGTGAAGTACTTCACGAATCCTTTAGACGGACAGCGACGACGGGCGAAGATCAAAAACATCGTGACGAGGAGCGACGACTTCGAACAGGACTGGCAGCCGCTGGGCAACGGCAACTCCGAAATCAAGATCCCTGAGATAACTCCGTCGCCTAAGAGCTAGAACTTGCTCGCAGATCCGCAAGCACTTCCTCAGCGTGACCCATGATGTCTCTCACCTTGTAAGACTTGACCACGATTCCCTGCGGATCGATCAAGTACGTGATGCGCTTTATGTAACCAGCATATTCATGTTCAGGTGGGAACAGCGTCCCATAAGTTTGCGACACCGCCTTATCCGCGTCGGACAATAACCGGAAGCCCAATTCGCTTTGGTCCCTGAACAACTTTTGATCAGCGACTGAGTCGTGTGAAATGCCGACTATCTCGGCACCAAGTTCAGAAAACTCTGGGATTCGATCACGGAACCCCTTCCCTTCAAGCGTTCAGCCGCCTGAAGAGGCGATGGGAAACCACCACAACAAAACCCAACTGCCGCGCAATGACGAAAGAGAAAACTCGTTACCTTCTTCGTCGGGCAGCGTGAAATCGGGGCCCGCGGTGCCGATGTCAATCATGGAGCCGATAATAGCCCGTAAATGTCCTACGCGATCTCGCCCCCGATCCTGCCCATGCTGGCCAAAGCCGCCAGTCACATACCCAGCGGCGATGGGTGGCTGTACGAACCCAAATGGGATGGGTTTCGGGCGATCGTTTTCCGCGACGAAGATGCCCTCTACATAGGAAGCCGCAACGCCAAGCCACTGCTTCGCTACTTCCCGGAACTGGAATCGGCGATGAAGCGAGCCCTCCCGCAACAAGCCGTCGTCGATGGCGAGATCGTGATCGCAGGACCACACGGCCTCGACTTCGACGCACTGCAGCTGCGGATCCATCCAGCAGCCTCTCGGGTAAAGATGCTGTCGGAAACTCAGCCATCGATGTTTGTAGCATTTGATCTCCTAGCCCTGAACCAAGACCTGAGAACGGAGCCGTTGGACGAGCGGAGAAGACTGTTAGAAGAGTCCTTCGTCGATGCCGATGACACTTTCGTTACGCCGCAAACTTCAGACATCGAACTTGCATCGACATGGTTCGACCGCTACGAAGGAGCAGGACTCGATGGCATCGTTGCAAAGAGGCACGACCTTCGTTATCGCTCGGGCGATCGCGCAATGGTGAAAGTAAAGCACCTGCGAACCGTGGACTGCGTGGTGGGCGGCTACCGAATCTCCAAGTCGAATGACGGCATAAGTTCCTTGCTGTTGGGCCTCTACCGAGACGGCTCGTTGCATTACGTGGGTCATACTTCGTCGTTCAAGACAGCAGACCGTCGATCGCTACTCGGCGAACTTCGCAAACTTGAAGACGGCAAACCGTCATTTGGAACGGGACGTTCACCGGGGGGTGCCAGTCGCTGGACGGGCTCAGATGACAAGGAGTGGGTAACCATCTCGCCAGTTCTAGTTTGCGAAGTAGCCTTTGACCACATGCAGGGCGACCGATTCCGTCATGGCTCAACATTCGTACGCTGGCGTGCGGACAAACAGCCCGATGAGTGCACGTGGGAGCAGCTCGAGCTCCCGAATCTGTTTGACCTGAACGAAATCCGGCGGAGCAGATAGGCTTGAGCTCATGACCACTCCACTCATATTGATAGTTGAGGATCATCGATCGGTTCGCGATCTTCTTCGGGTGGTACTCGAA